>CAIZCB010000310.1 GCA_903931355.1 uncultured Pseudomonadota bacterium | reverse complement strand
CTGACCATTTTCTGAAAAATAATCCGGCGGCACACCAGCCACCACATCCATTTCACCGGCTTGATTTAACTTAAACACCTGCCGATTAGCCCAAACATCGGAGCTATCGTAAGCGACAAAAATGGGAATATCACCAAACAACAAGACATTCTTGCTTTGTGCATAAGCCTTAAGCGCCGCCCATTGTTTAAAGAACACATATTGTTCAAATTTGATGGTATCAATCGCAGTTTTGAGTAAATGCCGCGATTCATTCAAAGCAGCAGGTTCACGCTGCTTTAATCCTTCTGGCCATTGATTCCAGCTTTGATGGCCAAACAAATTGCGAAGGGCGATAAATAAAGCGAAATCATCCAACCAAGCGGCTTTTTCCAGACAAAACTGTTGAAACTCAGCATGATCGGCTAATTGCGCCTGTGATTGAAACCCAAAAAAGGCTTTGCTTAATAAACAAGTTTTGCCACAAGCATTACCCGACTGGGAATCAACACAGGCTTCTGCGGCTTCTAACCAGCCTTTATCAACTAACCAATCAATACTAATTAAGCCAGGATTGCCAGCATGGGCAGACAGACATTGATAAGGCGAACCATCACCGTGTGGCATCCCCAAAGGTAAGGTTTGCCAAACGGTAACGCCAATATCATGGAGAAAATTAACAAAATTATAAGCTTCCTGACCTAAATCGCCGCCTCCTCCCAAATTAGGCAAAGAAGTAATATGCAACAACACGCCAGCACGACGTTTATCCAAGAGAGCGCTCATAATTTGCCTATATCAACAGATTAAAAGAATGGCCTTAGCCATTTGTAACAGCAAGAGGGACGAGCAAAAACGGGCAATCCTTTGCCCCATCGAGTTTACCTGACGTAATGTCTGCGTTGACCTAGCATCTCTGCTGTCACCAACACCACGCCGCCTTTACTGACATAAAACCGTTTTTCATCTTCAGCTCTGTCTTCGCCAATGATAGTGCCTTCAGGAATTTGACAGCCTTTTTCAATGATCGCTTTAGTAATACGGCAATTTCTACCAATATCGACATCCGGCATCACCACTGAATCTTTAACGAAACTGTATGAATTGACACGAACTTGTGAAAACAATAAGGAATGTTTAACGGTAGAGCCGGAAATAACACAACCACCAGACACCATAGAATCAATCGCTTGACCGCGTCTATCGTCATCATCAAAGACAAATTTAGCCGGTGGTGTTTGTGCTTGATAAGTCCAGATTGGCCAGTTGTTATCGTACAAATTCAAATCAGGTTTAACACCAATCAATTCCATATTGGCTGACCAATAAGCATCAATAGTACCCACATCGCGCCAGTAACTTTGATGGCCGCTTTGTAAATCCAAGAACGGATAAGCATTAACCCGATATTTATCAATCACCGCCGGAATAATATCTTTACCAAAATCACGGCTAGAATTCGGTGTATCGGCATCTTTAATCAACTGTTCAAACAAGAACGCTGCATTAAAAATGTAAATCCCCATCGAGGCTAAAGCGGTATCTTCACGACCTGGCATTTTCGGTGGATTTTCCGGTTTTTCAACGAAAGCTTTAACTCGACGATTTTGATCAACATCCATCACACCAAATTCTTTGGCATCTTCCAAAGGTACTTCGATACAGCCAATGGTTAAATCGGCTTCGTTGGCTACGTGATCGGCCAACATTGCTGAATAATCCATTTTGTAAATATGATCACCGGCCAACACTAAAATGAACTCAGGATTACGGCTACGCAAAATGTCGATGTTTTGGAAAATCGCATCCGCAGTGCCTTGATACCAAGAATGTTCATCGTGACGTTGCTGAGCCGGCATTAAATCGACATACTCGCCGAACTCGCCACGTAAAAAGCCCCAGCCTTGTTGAATATGTCTAATCAATGAATCGGCTTTGTACTGAGTCAAAATGCCAATTTTACGAATGTCAGAATTGATACAGTTTGATAATGGAAAATCGATAATCCGAAATTTGCCACCAAATGGCACCGCTGGCTTTGCGCGCCAATCGGTCATGGCTTTAAGCCTAGAACCGCGACCACCCGCTAAAATCAGGGCAATAGTGTTACGAGTCAGATCATTAACTCGTCTTTGTTGTTTTTGTGGTTCCCCAACTGACATTCTCTCATCCTTCCAATTTAGGTAATTATCGCTGCTAAAAACCAATTTCTAGCCGCTTGGTATCGACTTTCGCTTGCTGCGTAGAGCCATTATCGTTACTCTTGGATAAAAAGTAAAAATAAGCGGTTCGACGCTGTGAATTCTGACTTTTCATGAACTCACCGACTCTTTCCAAAAAACAATCTCACTATAACTGAGGCGTTACAAAATGACCAAGCCAAGCACCAAAAACCTGCTTGATTCAGACTTCATCAAAATTACTGAAGCCAAACATCACGACCCGTTCAGTGTCTTAGGCCGCCATACTCAAAATGGCAAAACGGTTATTCGCGCCTATTTGCCTTACGCTGAAACGGTACAAATCAATGGCGAAACAGCACCGATGCAAAGGCTGCCTGATAGTGATTTTTTTGAATACTATCCAGAAAAAGCACTGTCCGAACATTACCAATTCAATTGGACCGATAAAAGCGCTCAACAACATCAAACCGTTGACCCTTACAGCTTTGGTTTGATTTTGCCCGAATTTGATCGTCATTTATTTGCAGAAGGTCAACATTGGCACATTTATCAACAACTCGGTGCCCACCTAAAAACCATTGACGGCATCGACGGCGTCTATTTCGCAGTGTGGGCGCCTAATGCCCAACGAATCAGCGTAGTTGGCGAATTTAACCGTTGGGACGGTCGCAGCCACCCAATGCGTAATTTAGGCGGTTGCGGGATTTGGGAATTATTTATTCCTGGCTTAAGCGCTGGCTGCTTGTATAAATTTGAAATTCTTAATCGCGATAGCGGCGAAGTCGTGGTGAAAACCGATCCTTACGGCCAGCAATTCGAGTTCCGCCCTCAAACCGCTGCTGTCGTCACCAACCCTAATCAATATCAATGGACGGATGATGCATGGTTAAGCCAGCGCCAAAAACGCGACTGGCTACATGAACCAATGTCGATTTACGAAGTACATTTAGGTTCATGGCAACGCGATAGTCGTGGCAACTTCCTCAACTACCGCCAATTAGCCGATCAACTCATCCCTTACGCCAAAAACCTAGGCTTTACCCATATCGAGTTATTGCCGATCACCGAACATCCTCTCGATGCCTCATGGGGCTATCAAACCACCGGCTATTTCGCCCCAACTAGCCGCCACGGTAGCCCTGATGATTTCCGTTACTTCGTCGATAGCTGCCACCAAAACGGCATTGGCGTCATTTTAGATTGGGTGCCAGCGCATTTTCCTAAAGACGCTTTTGGCTTGGCGCGTTTTGACGGCAGCCCACTTTACGAACACGAAGACCCACGCAAAGGCGAACATCGCGATTGGGGCACCTTGATTTACAACTACAGCCGTAACGAAGTGAAAAACTTTTTGCTGGCCAGCGCGGTATTTTGGTTACAAGAATTTCACTTAGACGGCCTGCGCGTCGATGCCGTGGCCTCGATGCTGTATCTGGATTATTCCCGTGAAGCCGACGACTGGGTGCCCAATATGTACGGCGGCAACGAAAACCTCGAAGCCATCGATTTTCTACGCCACTTAAACAGCGTCACTCACCAGCATTTACCTGGCACGGTGATCATGGCCGAAGAATCGACCTCATGGCCACAAGTCACCCGCCCAACTTGGACTGGCGGCTTAGGTTTCTCGATGAAATGGAACATGGGCTGGATGCACGACACCTTGCAGTACATGAGCAAGGATCCCATCCACCGCCAGTACCACCACGACCAGCTCACTGTTGGCCT
>CAIZCB010000309.1 GCA_903931355.1 uncultured Pseudomonadota bacterium | reverse complement strand
TCCTAGATGCTGCTTTAGAAACAGCCACCAAACAAATCCTGTTGACCGATCAACAGTGAGTATTCAAAAAACTACTTCGCCAATGGTTCAATTTTATTAATTCCCGCTAACGCACATTCCTCGTCAATCTTCGCGCCACCAACACCAATTGCGCCAATAATTTCTTCACCGACTTTTAGTAATACCCCACCTGGACGTGGATTGAATTTAGAGTTTTCGGCTAATTTAGCGGCCAAAGCCTTATCGGTTTGTTGCTCAGTAAATAATTGGCTAGTGGATTTTTTGAAATGCAATGCGGTTAGCGCTTTAGCTGTACTCGACACCACGCCTCGCTCCGAAGTGCCATCAGCCGCCAGCAAAACTTTCAACACCCCTGCCGAATCAACCACACTAACGCCAGCATGTTGGTCTTTATCTGCACAAGCCTCAACGGCAGCAGTAGCGGCTTCAATCGACGATTCCAAACTGGGGCCATGCGCGGCGGGTTGTGGTGGGCGTTTTGCTGGATCGCTAACTTCTTGCGCAAACACATTATTAGCAAGCAAAGCTAAAAGTATTCCCGCAATAATAGGGCCTGCGGTTTCTAGCTTATGTTCTGTATTGAAACTCATATTAAATACCTTATAAATCGCTACGATTAACAGTGTTAACAAAACTTGCTAACACTGTTATTAGCTTGAGAATGGTGGGTTAAATTAGAATGTCGATCTAAATAACAAACCGACATAACGACGAGCACCAATACCGTCATAACCGACTGTGCCGGTAGAACTGAAATTATTAATACTGGTGGTGTATTTAGTATCGAAAATATTATTACCGACCAAATTCAGCTCATATTTGTTTTTCGAGCCTTTCAACAAACCAAGACCAATATCAGTCACTTGATAAGCATCTTGTTTACCGTATTGCGATAGATTCGCTTCCAGATTTTGACCCGTTCTAACCACAGTATTAGCCCAAGCGCGAGCAGTTAAGCCGTAAAAACCAATCGGTTGGCGATAATCAACACCAAAAATACCGGTTAACACAGGTGCACCAACAATTTGTTTACCGGTGTTGTCGCAATTTGCAGCAGCAGCGCCAGTTATTTCAGTTGGGCAAGTCGCGGTTTTCCAATCGCTGTAAACCGCATGGTTATAGTTACCACCCGCATTCAGGGTTAAATTGGAGGTTGGATAATAAGCAGTATCAATCTCGACACCCATCGCTTCAATGCCAGGAATATTACCCAATACCGAACGATAACCGGTCTGTGTAGAGGCATCGACAACATTGGTAGTCGCTTGATAATCAGTGACCGTGGTGTGATACAAGTTGGCATTCAGCATTACTTTTTTATCTAAAAACAAGCTCTTAGCACCCAATTCAAAATCCAAGGTTTTTTCAGGTTTTACATAAAGTGTTGAGCCATCGGAGCTATTAAACTGAATCGACGCCGATTTCTCACCGCCCGCTGCCGATGCATAGACCATCAAATCATCATTGATTTTGTAGCTTGGATTCGCCAACCAAGAAGTTGACCACGAATCAACGCCATTAGCAGGATGATAGGCATATTGTTTGAATTTTTGGTCTGTACGAATACCGTTGGCCGCTGCAATCTCAGCTACTGTTCCACCTGTAGTCAGGGCATTAACCGCTGAACCATCGACAGTATTTAAAGTCGCCGAAGTGCCACTGCCTTTACTTTCGAAGGTTTCCCGAATACCCAAGGTTAAAGTGGCTTTATCGGTAAAGTGAATATTAGCCTGATCAAAAAATGCCAAGCTATCTGTCCAAGGTGTCGTTAAGGTTTTTGAAGCAATACCATTCAAAGATGAGCGTAATAAACCTTGATTAGCCGCCAATGCGTTATAACGGGCAGTCGTTGCATAAAAAGCCCCCGCATCCTGACCGTAAGTAGTACGAGATAAGGAGTCAGTTTGAGTATGCATTAAGAAGGTACCGGTCTGATTATCTAACCATTTAGTCGGTGACCAGGCATAACGCAATTCTTCCGCATACTGTTTGGTATCAACTAAAGTACCGCCGACATTGATGTCAAACTTAGTTTCATCACTGTCGTTATTGGCGTCAAAATGCAATTCACGATAAGAGCTAATAGAGGTCAAGGTTCCTGGCCCAATATCCCAGTCCAACTTACCTGAAACACCACCATTTTTAGTCAGCAACGGTTTAACCTGCCCTAAATCATCTTTATTCCAATATTGAGAACCAACAACGACAGCACTAGTTCCGCGACCTCAAAAGAAAAAGCCGGTTTGCGGACATCAAACGGAAATGAAAAACGCGGCAAGGACAACAGATCCCTCCAGGAAAATGAATGCGCACTGACAAGCTGGTCGGTTTGGATGGGCCGTAGGTTCTTTTTGTTTTTTCTTTT
>CAIZCB010000308.1 GCA_903931355.1 uncultured Pseudomonadota bacterium | reverse complement strand
AAGCAAAACCCGACCAAGCTTAACCATAACCGTTCATGCGCCTCGCTACGGCGGCGATATTTCGCCCCTTCCAGCAACGCATTACATAACTCACGCAAGACCGCCGTTTGCCATTCAGCGCGTGGCGCCGCTAAAATCCGCTCCAAATCAACGCGTAAAGTTTTCACCGCTTGCGGATCAATTTGTTTCGATTTAGCACCAAAAACCAGCTGAATTGCTTCCAAAGCTTGTGGCAATTGCGCTGGTAAATCCAGATTAAGCACTGGCGCAGCTTTTTTACGGATTTGAAACTCAACATCCCAGCGCAAACTAGCATCATCAACCGCCACACATTGCAAACGCAAAGTACCGACTTCGGTATAAGTGGTTAACAACTGCACAGCAATTTCGGTTTTTTGCTGACCATCAAACGCCACCGCTAAAGGCGGCAAACTATGAAAGCGCTCGTCATCTAACTCAACAACATCACCGGCTTGATAGTCACCATCGCCACTATTGGATAACAAATGAAAGCGAACCGGCTGACCGACACGCAAAGCAAACTGCCTATCCGCCAACAACACCTCATGACCTTCTTCACTAGCCTTCGGCAAAATACAAACACCGCGCTTGCTTTGCTGACTATCACTATCAACTTGCAAGAAATAACTACGCGCCGCGCCGCCAGCAATTTTGATTTTCTTATCGCGACGGGCAATCGCATAGCTAACCGCGCCATAAGCAACCGCAAGCTCTGGATGATAGTTATCCAATAACAACGGCGTTTGCCCCTCTCGCCAACTGGCTAACAACGCCACCAAACGCTTAACCATCACCTCACTGCGAAACACGCCACCATTCAGCAACAACGCGTCAGGCACAATACTTTCGCCGGCTAAAGCCAATTTCGCTGCCTGACTATGCTGCTGTAAAAAGGCGGCGATATGCTTGCTAATCGCTGGTTCGGCGGCATAAGGCAAACCAAATTCCACCACCCCGCTGCGTTTTTTATCTGGCAAAGCCTGTAAATCCGACAATGGCAAAAAACCATCCAAGGCAATTTGTCTAACTTCATCTCTGCTTAAAACCGTGCTACGGGTACCACCAATTAATTTAGAACCGCCACCCAATAAAGTCACCGCCACTTGTTCAGGCGCATCAGCAGCCAACAAACGCTCTTTCGCCACGCGGCATTGCTCTAATAATTGCGATAAATCAGCGGTTGAGAGTTTTTTATCATCGACACGCAAACGACTTTCCGCCAAATGCGCTAAGGTTAAATCAATATTGTCGCCACCTAACATTAGGTGATCACCAACACCAATTCGGGTCAATTGTGGTTCAGCAGCACCGTGCTGGATTTTAATCAGCGTTAAATCGGTCGTGCCACCGCCAACATCGCAAACCAGCAATAAACGACTATCACCCAAACTCGGCTTAACACTGCCAGCATGACGCCGTAACCAGTCGTAACAAACTGCTTGCGGCTCTTCCAGCAAACGCACATCACGTAGCCCTGCCATTTTCGCCGCTTCTAAGGTCAGAGATCGCGCTGACTCATCAAATGACGCCGGCACCGTAATCACCACATTTTGCTCAGCCATCGGCGCATCAGGAAAACGCTGTTCCCAAACGGTACGAACATGCGTTAAATAACTGGCACTGGCCGCCAAGGGTGAAACTTTAAACACCGAATCATCACTACCCCAAGGTAAAATCGAAGCGGTGTGATCAATTGAAGCATGGGATAACCAACTTTTGGCGCTGGTCACTAATCGGCCTTGTGATTTACTACCCAACAATCGAGCCGCTTCACCCAGCACGGCACCATCCTCTGCCAGCAAAAAACCAGCATCCGCGCTTAACTCACCCTGCGCCGGATGATAGCGAACCGAAGGCAACAAAGGCCTTT
>CAIZCB010000307.1 GCA_903931355.1 uncultured Pseudomonadota bacterium | reverse complement strand
TTGATAACCTTGCGCTTTGGTGCGATTCCATGAGCCGTGTTGCGCGACGAATAGCTGTTTGTAATAGTCGGCGGGAAATTGGCTGCCGGTGTAAAAACGCAGACCTAAAGGCGCGATGTGAGCTTTGTATTTCCAAGCGGGGGCGGTGGTTTGGGCGCAAGTTTTGACGGCTGGCATTTGTTGATCGGCTATGGTGCCAGCATGACAATAAGGAAAGCCAAAATGTTCGCCGACCCGACTCCATTCATTGAGTTCTTCGGGTGGTAAATCATCACCTAAATAATCGCGGCCATTGTCGTTGAAAAATAAATGGCCAGTGCGCGGTTCCCAATCGAACCCAACCGAGTTACGAATCCCGTTGGCTAAAATTTCAAATTGGCTGCCATCAGTATTGAGACGGACTAATGAAGCGTAAATCGGTTTTTCTGGTTCACAGACATTACACGGCGCACCAACGGCAGTGTAGAGTTTGCCATCTGGCCCAAAGCGCAGATATTTCCAACCGTGATGTTGGTCGGAAGGAAATTGGTCGAAAACCACTTGCGGCTTTGGCGGCTGGGCGAGATGCTCTTTAATGCTGTCGAAGCGAATGATGCGATTGACTTCGGCGACATATAAAGTGTTGTTTTTATAAGCAACACCATTGGGCATATACAGATTTTCAGCAATCACATAGCGTTTTTCTGCTACGCCATCGCCGTCTTTATCTTGCACCGCATAAACGCTGCCATCATGGGTGCCGACATAAACCACACCGTCATCACCCAAGGCTAAACTGCGAGCGGTCGGTAAATTGTCAGCAAAAATAGAAATACGGAATCCGGCCGGCAAACGCAGCTGTTTCAATAGTTCGGTCTGTTCTGGGGTAGCGGCTTGAGCTAATGGACTCAGCGCCAACAGTAGAATTAAGCGGCTTATAACTTTCATTTTTTGACCCTCTCCAATACACTTTTGCCGCATGTTATCACTCAGCGCCTTGTATTTGAGTGTTTCACCCCAACCATAAACCCGTTAACCATCACAGAGGATTTTTACTATGAAACGAATATTTTTATTTTTGGCGACCAACATCGCCATTATGCTGGCGATCAGCGTGCTATTTAATGTTCTGGGCATTAAAGGTGCATTGGACGCACAAGGCGTTAATCTCAACTTGGAAGGCTTATTGGCGATGTCAGCGGTGATCGGTATGACCGGTTCGGTGATTTCCTTATTGATGTCGAAATGGTCGGCTAAAAACGCCATGGGTGTGCATGTAATTGAGCATCCACAAAACCAAACCGAACAATGGTTGGTAAGCATGGTGGCGCAACAAGCTCAACAAGCGGGAATTGGCATGCCGGAAGTAGGGATTTTTGATAGCCCAGATCCAAATGCTTTTGCGACTGGCGCAAACCGTAATAGTGCTTTGGTGGCGGTTAGTACCGGTTTATTACATCGGATGAATGCTGATGAAGTTGAAGCGGTGGTTGGTCACGAAATTAGCCACGTTGCTAATGGCGATATGGTGACCATGGCGTTGATGCAAGGCGTGGTGAACACGTTTGTGTATTTCTTCGCGACCGTGATTGGTTATGTGGTTGATCGGGTGGTGTTTAAAACCGAACGCGGTTATGGCCCCGCTTATTACATCGTGCAAATGATTGCTCAAATCGCCTTGTCGATTTTGGCGTCGATGATAGTCATGTGGTTCTCGCGTCATCGTGAATTTCATGCTGATGCTGGTGGTGCCAAATTAGCTGGTCGTGAAAAAATGATTTCTGCTTTGGAAGCGTTGCAACGTGCGCATGAGCCTAGCCAATTGCCAGGCGAATTAGCAGCATTTGGGATTAACGGTGGCGGTGTGC
>CAIZCB010000306.1 GCA_903931355.1 uncultured Pseudomonadota bacterium | reverse complement strand
CTTAAGTATTGCTTGGCACTGGTCATTGAGTAATTGCGAATGGCATCTCTATCTGCTACACCCGCTCCTGAGCCTGGACCGTTGTACATTGACCACGCCATTTGTATTCTGGGATTATTGAAGTAAGCAAAGACGCTTTTCTTTTTGTTATCCCGAATCTCAGCAATTTTCTTTTTCAGATCGCTATCAACCGCGCCGCCGTCAGCGTACTTTTTAATGCCGTTATCGCCCAGTTGTACTTGTGCGGGTGATTGATCGCCGTAGTTAATGTCATCAAAGGCTTTTACGCCGTGCTGTTTGACTTTATCGGCTTTGATGACGTATTCGCCATTGGACAACATGGCGGGTACGTCATCACTGGTGCCTGTGCCTTTACCTTTGATTGCGCCTTCTTTGCGTTTAAAGACGGGGCCGCCGTCGGCGTAGGCATAGTCTTGTAGTGGATAGATTAAATCACCTGCTGCTGTTGCAACAGGACTGGTTGGAATAGTAACTATCCTGATAGTGTGTGTGGATTCAGTGGGTTGTTTAATGCGTTCGATTGCCGCGTCAACGGCGGCGGTTTGTGGTTCGACAGTCAGATAATGCTTAACCTGCATTTCTTTATTCAGATTATCAATGACGGTTTGTACACTGGCTAAGGCGATTTTGGCTTGTTCTGCACTGCTTTGTATTTCGCCTAATCGCTGTTTGTTAGCATCTTGTGCAGCTTGGTTAGCTGCTAATAATCCTGACTGGGCTTTATCAGTAATACGGATAATCTCATCGACTTGACCTTGATAGCCTTTACCTGCATTAACGCTTTTTTGCTGTTCTTCAGCAACTTTCTTACCCAGTTCTAAAATCTTGTTATCGAATTCAGCCGCTGCTTCAACGTCACCAATTGCTAAGGCTTTCTTTTGATCGGCAACTAGCTTATCTAAACGTACCCTGTCTTCTGCGTTTTTCTGTTCGTCTGTTAATCCGATTTGATGTAATCCAAGTTTAAAATCCGTATAAGATTGTTCAATACTCTTACGGTCATTACTTAACTTTAACGATTCAGTTGACAGTTTTTGTTCTTCTGCAACCAAGGAATTAATCATGCCCGCATAGCTTTTCGCTTGCGCGTTATAAACTTCTAACTTGGTTTGTAATGATTCAGCATCAAGGTTTTTTTGCTCTTGTGAACCTTCGTGAGCTTTGGCGATTTGCGCACCAAAGACTTCATTAACAATGCCTATTTTTTTATCTGAATTTTCTTTGATAATCAGTAATTGCGCTTCACTGCTGGATTTTACCGCCTGTGTAATTAACAATTCTTTTTGCAATTCACTGATAGCCATAACAGAAATATCAGCTTTGCGTTGTTCTAAAGCTATTTTTAAGGCTTCGTTTTGGCGTGCAGTTTCAGTATCAACAGATTGCCCTGATTGCTTTATTTCATCAGTAACGGCTTTAAATCGTTCCTGTCTTGCGGCATTGGCTTTTTTATTACTGGCTTCATGGTATGCGGCGTTTTCTTGTTCCTTGCGCCGTAATAATGCAGATTCCATTGCATGTAAAGCATTAACTCTTGCTAATGAATCATCTAAATGCTTTTGTTCTTCCAGTGATAAATGTTCACCGCTGTTTAAGCGTTTATCGTCTAATGCCTGCCAAACCATTTGCATAGCATTGATGTTAAATCGGGTATCGTCTAGTTTGCTGTCCAGTTTTTCGATAGGAACGGTACTGGCATCAAAGTTTTTAATCAGATCAATATCTTTGCTATTAAGAGCCTCTACTTTCTTGTTTGCTAGCTCTAAATCCGCTAATAAAGCAGCGCGTTTGCTGGCATTACCCGTAAAATTAAGCAAATTCTCTGGATTAAATTCTTCTAATTTAGCGATTTTAGCTTTTAGTTCATCAACCTGTTTTTTTGCTCCCTCTGTGCTAATTTTTACTTCTTGAGCCGATAAGTTTTTAACACCCTCTTCAATAGCTTGCAGTTGCGCGGCTAAACTTTTCGCTTTCTGTTCAGCTTTTCCTTCCGCATCCGTTACTTTATCGACTATTTCAACCAAGGCATACAAACCAATCACTGCCGCACCGATAGGGCCGCCCACAAATGCCATTGCTGACTTTGCCGCTTGTCCTAAACGGGTTATTGCTACGCCGCCCCTTTCTAAGGTCGCATTCAGCGCGTTTTGTGCGGCAGTGTGAGCGATTGCCGAATTAACAACGAGGTGATTAGCTTTGATTTGCGCTTCTGTTGCGGCAGTAACAGACGCAGTAATAGCGGCGGCTTGTCTTCCCAGTACGGCAGAATTAGCCATTGCCGCCGCTTTCGCTTGTTCAGCGGCTGCCAATTCCAGTGTAGCGTTTCTGAGTAGATATTGAATTGAGGTGGTTTGTACCGTGGCAGACAATGCTGCAACTTCGGCACGAGTACGCGCAATAGTTGCATTGGCAACTGCCATCGTTGCGGCTTCGGTTCTTAAATCTGATTGTACCAAGGCAAGG
>CAIZCB010000305.1 GCA_903931355.1 uncultured Pseudomonadota bacterium | reverse complement strand
TGATCAAGCCTGTATTGACTGCGGCGAGCCGATTCAACATTTAAAAATTGGCCAACGTGCCAGTTACTTTTGCCCTGTTTGTCAGCATTAATTTATGGCGATTTTATTTTTTAATTTACGCGGTGTGCCGCAAGATGAAGCCGATGATGTTCGGGCTTTACTTACTGAACATGAGATTGAGTTTTACGAAACCAATGATGGGAATTGGGGCGTGTCGATGCCAGCGATTTGGTTACACAACGAAGAGGACTTAGAAGTTGCTCAGCCTTTATTTGACGAATATCAGTATCAACGGGCGATTGAACAGCGGGCTTTGTATCGACAATTAAAGCGACAAGGCGAACATACGGGCTTTTGGCGACAAACCTTAAAACAACCGCTGCGATTTTTGCTGTATGGCGGTTTTATGATTTTGATTGCTTATTGTTCGGTGAAATGGTTGTTTGAGCTGGGTTTATAACTGTTTAATTGCCGTTGGCTGAGCGAAGCCCTGTTTTGGCTTCGACTCCGCTCAACGAACGGCTTAGCTTATTTCGGGCCTTGTAGAATAATCAAAGCTCTTTGTACATGTTCTGCTAATTCCACGCCTAAATCGGTTAAATAACCGCCATCTTTTTGGGTAATCACGCCTTTATCGAATAAGCGTTCTGCTGCAGCAATCAGCTGTGGATCAGCACTACCATGCACTTTTACACCTTCTTGGTTTGACTCCAGATTAAACAGCGCTAAAAATTTAATTTCTGCTACTAATGTGTCGGTTAAAGCCATGTGAGATTCCTCTAAGTTATTATCGAACTTTCCAAGCTTGGAAAGATGTACTGCTTACCGCTAAGCGTTAGCGGCTATAAAAATGGCTATCGGTGTAAAGGTCATGAATATGGCGTATTAATACCATAATTACCGATGCAACCGGCAAAGCTAATAAAACCCCTAAAAACCCAAATAATTGACCGCCGGCTAATACAGAAAAAATCACCACCACCGGATGTAAACCGATTTTGTTACCGACTAACCAAGGGGTCAGTAACATACCTTCTAAGCTATGCCCTACCCCAAATACAATCAATACTGGCACTAAATGCATGACATTTTGAAATTGTAATAAGGCAGCAATTCCGGCCAAACTAATACCGGTAATCACGCCCATATAAGGCACAAAACTGATTAATCCCGCTAATGCACCAATCAATAAGGCTAGTTCTAAATCAATCATCCATAAGCCAATCGTGTAAATCACGCTCATCGCTAACATGACATAAAACTGACCGCGCATAAAGGCCGATAATACATTGTCGGCCTCGGTAGCTAATTTACCGACTGTATCGGCAAATCGACGAGGAAATAGATTATGGATTTTCACCATTAAATCATCCCAGTCGCGTAATAAATAAAAAGTAATCACGGGGATTAATAATAAATTCATCACCCAACCGATAATCATCGCGCCTGAATGAGAGACCGACAAAATCAGGCTTTCATCAGCACCACCGGCTTTTTGCCAGTAGTTTTTAATTAGCACCAATAATTGGTCAGTTTGCACTGGGCGAATACTACGGCCTAAATATTTTTGTAAAGTCGGCACTACTGAATGATTAAACCAAGCTAAAGATGCCGGTAATTTGTCGATAAATTCGCTAATTTGTAGTTCGATGGTGGGAATTACAATAATCAATAAAGTGGCGATGATTAAAATAATCCCCGAAAACACCACCATCACCGCCATGGTGCGATTTAACTGCCGCTCATGGTAACGATAGGTTTCAAGTCTATCGACTAAAGGATCGCCCAAATAAGCCAATACACCAGCGAATACAAATGGCATTAGGATTGGCGCTAAACGATAGATTAACCAGCCCAGTAAAGCGGTAAAGGCTAAAACAAACCATTTTTGGGAATCACTCATATTCATCTTAGGCTTGTGATTTACGACGGGCTTTGAATAATTCAATCAGAATCGGCAAGAATGAAATCACAATAATTGCCAAGATGACTAATTCAAAATGTTGTTTAACTTGTGGAATATTGCCAAAAAAGTAACCGGCACCACCACAAACTAACACCCAAGCCACGCCACCGATCATATTAAAACTAATAAACTTGGAATAAGACATATGGCCAATACCCGCTACAAACGGTGCGAAAGATCGCACTATCGGTACAAAACGAGCTAGAACGATGGTTTTAGGGCCATAGGTTTGGTAGAAGTCTTGCGCTTTATCCAAATGCTGTTGATTAACCCAACTTAGACTATGCGCTCGCTGACCGATACTACGCCCTATCCAATAATTTAAGGTATCGCCCAGAATAGCCGCACTGATTAACAAACCCAGTACCCAGTATAAATTCAGGGTATCCATCGCCACCAAAGCGCCGGTTGCAAATAACAACGAATCCCCAGGCAAAAACGGCATGACGATTAGGCCGGTTTCAATGAATATCACTAAAAACAAAACGCCATAAATCAATAAGCCGTAATCAGCGACTAAGCCATCTAAATATTTATCGATGTGCAATAAAATATCGATTAAATGATTGAGCAATTCCATGCTTATCTCGTTTAGGGTTGAATTGGAGCTGAGAAGCTAAAGTAAGCCACTGTCGCTACCGCGATTAAGCCTATTGCCGCTAATACCAACCATAAGGTCTTTGACTGCTTAGCTGGCTTAACGATTTCTACCCCTTCGATGCTGACATTCACTGCTTTCGACTTACCGCCTGCTTCTTTTTCGACTTCATAAAACAATACATCACCTCGCATCGGGCGACGCGCCATGCCTCTTAAAGAGGAGATATGTACAAAAATATCTTTATCGTCATGTTCTGGCTTGATAAAACCAAAACCTCTATCGTCTTTCCAAGTTTTTAAAACGCCTTTGTAGACAGTCTTTGCCATTTGTTTACCTATGTCTTCTTCTAAATGTTATTGCGTAGAGCCTGTCTTGAAGATTTTGTAGCTCTACATGGCTCGAAGGACAAACTAAAACCTGTCCAATCGAATTTTTGATAGCGAGTTTGCTTTTGGCTTCAGTAACATTATTTGATGATGGTTGTTACTGAAATAAGAAAATTTGGAGCGATGATTTACAAGATAAAGACCTGTAAATCATCGATTACTGCTGTTAAGTTTGTTTCGACAATTGAATTATTTATCGATTAAAACTTTATCATCAATCACTAATTTAGATACACCACCGATAGCTAATTTTAGTGTGCAAGATGCAACTTTAAAATTAGAATCCGCTTCGCCAGTCCATTCCATAGTGACATAAGTGGTTTTATCAGTATCAGTTTTAGATGGGAAATAAACCTGAGTACCAGTGCGGTCTAAAATCAATTTAGGACATTTTTGATTCGCCATTTCTTGCATAGCAACCAAAGTTCTAATTTGTGCAGCTGATTCTTTATCTTCATTACTTTGTTGCTTACTCATGCCAACCATAATGAAGCCAATGATCATTGCACCAACAAGCGCTAAACCTACTTTTTTTAATTCGCCCATTTTGCTCTCCTAAATTTATAGTTATTTTTCCGAAAAATCCGTGCTCTCGACTCGGATTCTATGCGAAACGAGTAACCCCAGCAATAAAGCCTTAAATTTATTGTGGATCGACTTGCTCAATCCAATCGCCAAGGTTGTAATAATTGGTGACGCGTGCGACTTTGCCATCACGAATATCAAAAAAAGCGCCGGCTGGTAAACGGTAAGTTTGGCCTTTTGCTTCTGGCAAACCTTCGTCAGTATTCAGGTATTCGCCTAAAACCACGAACTCTGCAGCAGCGCGTGAACCGTCAGCATTAGCCATCACAACGATGTTTTCTAATTGCTCACGATAATGGTGATTCATTTTTTGCATGAATTTGGTGAACGCTTCTTTACCTTGCTCACGGTCACCCTGATTGATGTCGTGTACTACATCGTCAGTTAGCAAGCTTAGGAAAGTGTCCATATCGCCATTGTTAAATGCTTGGTAATACTGTTCAATCAGTTGTGTAGCTTGTTGCATAGTGTTTGATTTCTTCAAGTTTAAAAAAGGTTAATTTTGCCAGAATAGTGCTAATTTTTCAGCCTTAAAATTCCACGCCTTGCTCGGCCTTAATTCCTTGCTGATAGGCGTGCTTGATTAGCTGCATTTCTGTCACGGTATTGGCGACTTCGATTACTTCTGCAGGCGCATTACGACCCGTTAAAACCAAATGCATCCAAGCCGGTTTTTCGTTTTTAATAAACTCAGCCACTTCCTGCCCTGTCAGCCAGTTATAGCCACAGCAGTAGTTAATTTCATCCAAAACTACTAAATCATATAATCCGGAACGGATTTTTTCTTGGCACAAAGCCCAAATATCACGAGTGGTTTGAATATCTTGTTCGGGATTTTTAGTATCCCAAGTGAAACCATCTCCCAAAGCGTGCCATTCGATATTCTCAAAATGAGTGGCAGCTTTTTGTTCGCCGGTTTGCCATTGGCCTTTAATAAATTGGATCACGCAAACTCGCATTCCCCAACCAGCGGCGCGAAATACCATGCCGAAAGCGCTAGACGATTTACCTTTGCCTTCGCCGGTTAAAACCAAAACTACGCCATTGCGTCTGTCTTTATTTTTCATGTTTTTTATATCGGTTGCGTAGTGTGTTAAAAATTTTGAATCCGAGAATAATCGCCGCTAAAACAAAAGTAATCGCATTGGCAATAATAATGGCTTGATTGTCTAAATAAATTCCGTAAATCAGCCACAACAAAACCCCTGCCGCAAATAGACTGTACATACCCATAGATAAGGATTCGGTGTCACGGGTCTTGATGGTCATTATGGCTTGCGGCAAAAAAGAGACGGTGGTTAAAGTCGCCGCAGCGTAACCAATCAGTTCAAATGAAAATGTCATAAAGTTAGAAATGCCGCCAAGCGTAATAAACACCCGCCAGCAATAAAAGTTGCAAAAAAGCCGAGAGCCAGAAATAGCCGACAAACAACATCAATTTAACGGGCTTTT
>CAIZCB010000304.1 GCA_903931355.1 uncultured Pseudomonadota bacterium | reverse complement strand
TTGTTTGAATAAAACTTTGTTAGTGCATGGCTTTGCGGCTGTCTCGGAAGCAGCGGTTAAACCGTTTATTTCTTTCGGCGCTTTGGCGATGATTTCTAACAGCATTGATAGTAATGATGAGCAATTGAAGGCGCGAATGCTGGATTTCATGCTCGATACTTATCAAAACAATATCGCCGAATTCAGTGTTTTTTTTGCTGGCATTGAACAGGTGTTGAGCGGGATTGAAAGCTTGGGCTTGAAATGGGGCGTGGTGACTAATAAGCGTGAGCGGTTTACCTTGCCGTTAATGGCGGCGCTGGGCTTAGATCAGCGTGCGGCTTGTATTATTAGTGGTGATACCACTGCGTTTAGCAAACCACATCCCGAACCGATGTTCGAGGCTTGTCGGCAAGCGGCAGTCGAGCCGGAAAATTGTGTTTATATCGGCGATGCGAAACATGATATTAGCGCCGGTAATCAAGCCAATATGAAGACTTTGGCAGCTTTGTACGGTTATCTGAAACAAGGTGACCAGCCAGAAACCTGGGGCGCTGATGGTTTAATTCGTCAGCCACAGCATTTATTGCAATGGATAGAATCTTCCCTATGTCATTAAAAAATCAAGTCATTCTAGTCACCGGAGCGGGTGGTGGATTGGGCGGTACCGCGGCAGTGGCTTTGGCTAAGCTGGGCGCACATATTATTTTGCTGGATAAAAGTATTCCCAAATTGGAAAAAACTTACGATGCGATTGTCGCGGCTGGCGGTTGCGAGCCGATGTTGTATCCGTTTGATTTGGCGGGTGCTAACGAGCTGCAATATCAAGAATTAGCCGATGCGATTGAACAGCACTACGGTAGTTTGCAGGGCTTGTTGCATTCAGCGGTTGAATTTGCCGCGTTTACCCCGCTGGCGGTGCATAAAACCCAAGATTGGGGACATACCTTAAACGTCAATCTTAATGCGCCATTTTTGCTGACGCGGGTGTTATTACCAGTGTTGCAAAAAAGTGACCAAGCTTCGATTGTGTTTACTTCTGATTCCAGTGCCCGTCATGGTATGGCTTATAGCGGTGCTTATGGGGTATCAAAAATTGCTTTAGAAGGTTTGGCCAAGATTTTGGCCGAAGAGCTAGAATCTGGGCAAAAAATCCGAGTCAATACGTTGGTGCCGGGTGTAGTCGATTCACCGTTGCGGAAAAAAGCTTATCCAGCGGAAGACAAAACTTTGATACCGACTATGGATAGTTTGGATGGTGTTTATGGCTATTTATTCGGTGAAGCCAGTGTCGGTGTAACCGGTCAAATCATTGATGCAACTCATTTGAAAATTTAAAGCGCTATGGCAGAAAGAGAAGTTATTTTTTTAACCCGTGATGTCAACATCGTTACTATTCCTGACGGTCATCATGGTGTCCTAAATATGGGCCAAGAGGTGACGATTCATCAGGCTTTAGGCAATAACTACACGGTGGTGACTGATTATGGTCATATGGTGCGGATTGCTGGGATTGATGCGGATGCTTTGGGTAAAGAAGTTAAGCAAGTGCAGACTTTGGTTGATGAAACCGATAGTCAGGCGGTAGAAAAGAATTGCTGGGAAGTGATGAAAACCGTCTACGACCCTGAAATTCCGGTCAAC
>CAIZCB010000303.1 GCA_903931355.1 uncultured Pseudomonadota bacterium | reverse complement strand
CCATCTCATTGGAGGCGTATGTTCACTCATGGGGCGCATTCCCCTGCTCGTGGCAGAAGCGTCTGGGTCCTGTGGCGCTCTGGTCGATGAGCTCTATTTTGATTTATATTATTCAAATTATAATTATCAAAATATAATTGTTGGTAAAGTATTAACTCCAACTACTATTTCTTTTGGTGGCAATCAGGTTTCTGTTGTTGGTGATAATAGATTTCTTTCTAAGAATAGAGATGATAGTACAACCGAGCAATTTGCGATTCCAGCTTTGGGTTTAATTGGGTTAATGATTTGCCAAGCTTTGAGCCAACAAGGTTTTAGCTTGACGTTTAATCAGCTGAGTGGCGGTAGCGCACCAGGTAAATCGGATCGATTAATGGCTTACGCCTTAATTTTTGGCGTTGTCGGCTTAATTTATGGCGAAACCAAAGCCTTTTTAGTCGGTCGAGATTTCATTTTGGCGCATCCGACTTTTTCAGAAGGCTTGCCATTTGCTTTAGGCTATACCTTTAATAATCACCAATTAGTGCTTTGGTTGGTTTGGTTGGTAATTTTGGCTTTGCCATTTTGGGCACATAAAGCACCCAAGGCCTAAGTAACTTGTGGCAGATTGTCGTTAGGCAATTTGCCACATTTTCAAATCACTTCTAACTGAGCGACTTTAAGGTCGTATTTTTTTTGCCTGTCGTACTGCAAAAACAGCCAATCATTAGCCTTATTTATCGAACTGATACACTTAATAAAATCTAACAAAAACATCTATCCGAATGGCTATTAAAAAAACCGAACTTTACTCTTCTCTTTGGGCTGGTTGCGATGAGCTGCGTGGCGGCATGGATGCCAGTCAATACAAAGACTATGTATTGACCTTGCTGTTTATGAAGTACGTGTCCGACAAGTATAAAGGCGATCCATACGGCATGATCGTTATACCAAGCGGCGCCAGCTTTGACGATATGGTTGCATTGAAGGGTGATAAGGAAATTGGTGAAAAGCTGAACAAAATCATCAGCGCCTTAGCGGAAGAAAACGACCTAAAAGGCGTGATTGATGTCGCCGACTTTAACGACGAGGACAAACTCGGCAAAGGCAAGGACATGATCGACCGCTTGTCTAATCTGGTCGGGATTTTTGAAGGAATTGATTTATCGGCTAATCGTGCTGATGGCGATGATTTATTGGGCGATGCCTACGAATACCTGATGCGCCATTTCGCCACCGAATCCGGCAAATCCAAAGGCCAGTTTTACACCCCAGCCGAAGTGTCGCGGATTCTAGCCAAAGTCATCGGCATTTCTCAAGATACCTCACAAGATGCCAGCGTTTACGACCCTACTTGTGGTTCCGGTTCCTTGTTATTAAAAGCCAGTGACGAAGCGCCGCGCGGCCTAACCATTTTCGGCCAGGAAATGGACAACGCCACCAGTGCTTTGGCACGCATGAACATGATTCTCCACAACAACGCCACCGCCAAAATCTGGAAAGGCAACACCATTGCCGATCCACAATGGAAAGACGCCAACGGCAAACTGAAAACCTTTGATTTCGCAGTGGCCAATCCGCCGTTTTCCAACAAAAACTGGACTAGCGGCATTAACCCGCAAGAGGATGAATTCGACCGTTTCACTTGGGGCATTCCGCCCGATAAAAACGGCGATTACACCTTTTTACTACACATCATCAAAAGCCTTAAATCCACCGGCAAAGGCGCGGTGATTCTGCCGCATGGCGTCTTGTTTCGCGGTAATGCCGAAGCGCGAATTCGCGAGAACCTGATTAAACAAGGCTACATCAAAGGCATTATCGGCTTACCTGCCAACCTGTTTTACGGCACGGGGATTCCCGCTTGTATCATCGTAATTGACAAACAACATGCTGAACACCGCAGCGGCATTTTCATGATCGACGCCAGTAAAGGCTATATGAAAGACGGTAACAAAAACCGTCTGCGAGCTCAAGGCATTCATAAAATCGTCGATGCCTTTACCAAACAACTGCCATTGCCTCGTTACAGCCGAATGGTGGCGTTAAGCGAAATCGCTGCCAATGACTACAACCTGAATATTCCCCGCTACATCGACAGCAGCGAACCGGAAGATTTGCACGATTTAAGTGCTCACTTACAAGGCGGCATTCCTAATCGCGACATTGCAGCGCTGCATGCTTATTGGCAAGTATTCCCCAGCTTGCGAAACAGCTTGTTTGCCGAACACCGCACTGGCTACAGCAAAGCCTTAATCTCAACCGCGCAAGTCAAAGCCACCATCTTGAATCACCCCGAATTCACCGCCTTTGCCCAGCAAAGTATTCAGCCATTCAGCGCATGGCGTGAACGCGCGGCATTGCAAGCTATTCAAGTGGGCCAACAACCAAAAGCCATCATCCAGCGCATCAGCGAAGACCTATTACAAGCCTATGCCGACAGCGCCTTACTGAATAAATACGACGTTTACCAAATCCTGATGGATTACTGGACTGACATCATGCAAGACGATGTTTATGTTCTGGTACAAGACGGCTGGCAAGCCGGTAAAACCTTGCGCGAACTGGTGACCAAAAAAGGCGAAAAGCTTAAAGAAACCCCAGACCTAATTATCAGCAAAAGCAAATATAAAGCTGAATTGATTCCACCGGCCTTGCTGGTTGCCCGCTACTTCCAAGCTCAACAAACCATCATCGACCAAATTCAAACTGATCTGGATACCGCCAGCCAAGAACTAGAAAGCTATCTCGAAGAACACAGCGGTGAAGATGGCTTACTAAGCGATGCGCTCAACGATAAAGACAAAATCACCGCCGCCAGCGTCAAAGCCCGTTTAAAACTCGCAACTGATCCAGATGAAAAAGCCGCGCTGAAACAGGCGCAGAAATTGTTTGACGCCGAAGCGGAAGGCAAAAAATCCCTGAAGGAGCATCAGGAAGCGCTGGATTTGCTGGTGTTTAAACACTATGCCAGCTTGAGTGAAGCCGAGACCAAAACCCTGATCGTCGAAGACAAATGGCTAGCCAGCTTGCAGGCTAACATCCAAGCCGAAATCGAGCGCGTTACCCAGCAACTGGCCAATCGGGTTAAAGAACTGGAAGAGCGTTATGCCGAGCCATTGCCTGCCATCACGCAATCGGTTGATATGTTGAGCGATAAAGTGTCTGGACACTTGAAAGCGATGGGCTTGGAGTGGTCGTTATGACGGTAGGCAATCAGGTGGCCGAAGCGAGTATAAAGTACTTGGCGGAAGCGGCTGGGCAAGCTTTGCCTGCGGGCTATAAGCAGACGGAAGTTGGGGTGATTCCAAACGATTGGGATTGGTATAGATTAATTGACGCTGTTCAAAAGGTCATAGATAACAGAGGGAAAACCCCACCAATTCAAAGAGATGGGGAATATGAACTTGTTGAGACAGCTTCAATTAGTTTTGTAGGAATTTCACCTGATTATTCAAAGGTTACAAAATATGTTTCGAGAGAAATATTCGAATCTTGGTTTAGAGCGCATCCAACAAAAGGAGATATTCTTGTTTCAACTGTTGGTGAATACTCGGGCGCTACAGCTATCTTAAATCAACTTCGAGGTACTATTGCCCAAAACCTAATTGCACTTAGATTAAAGCCTCCATTAGTCGCAGAGTTTGTTTTTTATTGGACAAGAAGTCGGTCTTATAAACAACAAATTGAACAAGTAATGATGAACCAAGCTCAACCAAGTTTAAGGGTTCCTTGGTTATTGGGCTTTAAGCTACCTGTACCCACCCAAACCGAACAAACCGCCATCGCCAACGCCTTGTCCGATGTCGATGAGTTGATTAACGAGCTGGAAAAGCTGATTGCCAAAAAACAGGCCATCAAAACCGCCACCATGCAGCAACTCCTCACCGGCCGCACTCGCCTGCCACCCTTCGTCCTGCGTGAAGATGGTACGCTTAAGGGCT
>CAIZCB010000302.1 GCA_903931355.1 uncultured Pseudomonadota bacterium | reverse complement strand
TTATTTTGGGCTTTCCAGAAGAAGCCCATCTACTGATATCAGAGCTGATTTGACTTACCACCTTATTAAAGTTATCAATCATTCCAAGGACAAATCCGGCAAAGCGGTTAGAATTGTCATTTTCAAGCATTGTGCGGTAAAAACGGCTGTATTGTTCAAAGGAGCCATGCCTGAGGAGACAGTCAGCAGCATCGCGCAAGAAAATAGAGTCAGACAAACCCTGTTCGTAAGCATTGAAATATAGATCAATTGCAGCTTCAAACTGTCTTGTATCACGATAATGATTCGCTATTTTATAGAGCGTAAACGGCCCGTTCAGTACCTGGGCCTTTTCAATATTTTTTTTGATCTCATCATTATCTGAAGAGGCGAAAGCGGTTAACAGATAATGGTCAATAAGAAATTTTTCTATATGTTCCACATCAAACTGCGACTTGTCCATGTTGCAGGTATCCTCGTGTTGATACGTTGTTTCGTCAAAAAAAAGATCAAAAAGGGTTTACTACCTACCGAGCATCTAATATTTCAAACCCGCCCGTCAAAAACGAAGCGAGGAACGAATTTACGCGCCGTTTGCAAGCCAATCTGTCCCGAATTCGCCTCAACCTCAATCAGAAATAAATCTTCCAGATTTTCATAGGGCGATTTCCCTTTTACAGGTGGCCGGTTGCTGATTTGCTTATAAACCTTGATGCCGTCACTAAACTCATCCAATGCCTCTTCAGAAAGGCCTTCTAAATCAAGAATTGCCTGATACATCTGTGCGCTTTGGTTTGGACTACACGCCGCGTGCAAAAAATCCCCCTTGATCTCATTCAAGCTATCCACATTCTCGGTAATCTTTACTACGACATCCTCGATATATGTTAGCAAACCCAGGCAATTTTCGATGGCAGTCATCCATCTGGCGAGTCGATCAACCCGACGCTCAGTTTGGTCCTTCCGGCATATGCGATAGAGAGTTTTGGCGAGTATGGGATGATAGAATGTCAATATTTCAGTAAAAAATGCGAGATGGAGGGCAGTAATGATGTCCTTTTTGGGAAATGTTGCGGTTTCGATTATGGTGTAATTTGGATCACCGGTGTGCGTAATACCAAGGGCCGACTTGTTAATGAAATAATCCGTTCCAGGCAATAAATAGAGCGGGTAATTTGTATGAATGTGCGCGGGTTCGAGCGATAACGAAGCATCAATAGTATCGATGAAAGTACTGAGAGTATCACCGGGCAGAGAAGCAATGATTTCGACACAAATTGCTACATCCGGTATCCACGATCGAACCAACGCTGCTTTCTCCGCGTATTTCTCAAAAGCAAAGGGCCGCTTCATTATTCGTAAAGTTTCTGGATTTGCCGATTGTATCGCAAACTTTATCATCGACCTGTCCAGAGAAGAGATCTTCTCAACAATATCCCTGTTTGACTCGGTAATCCTGATTGCATCGACTTCGAAGAACGTAGATATACGGCTTCCGTAAGTTTTAATCTTATCAATCAGCGTATTGGTTCGCTCGCGATTCATCAAGACATCAGAATCGGCAAAGATGACATGCGTTACCTGAGGGTTTGAATAAACTTTATCAATTTCTGCAAGCACCCGCTCCAGGGGAAAATATCTCACGTGCCTCGTTTCTCCACTCCAAAAACAGTAGGCGCATTCCATGAAACAGCCTCGCGATGATTCAAGCACAATCTGGTATTTGTTGTCTCCG
>CAIZCB010000301.1 GCA_903931355.1 uncultured Pseudomonadota bacterium | reverse complement strand
GTTGCGGCGGCTGAGGCTTTGCCAACTACTGCACCAGCACCTGCTGATAACCCTACAACAGCTGAAAAAGTTGAGTTGGGTAAAATTTTGTACCATGACCCACGTTTGTCTTCGACTGGCACCGTGTCTTGTGCTTCTTGCCATAACACCATGTTGGGTGGTGAAGATAATCGCCCTAATTCTATGGGTGTCAATGGTCAAACCGGTGGACGTAGTGCGCCAACTGTTTGGAATGCGGCGTTCAACAAAGTGCAATTCTGGGATGGCCGTGCGGCTAGTTTAGAAGCACAAGCGGCTGGCCCTGTGACTAACCCGATTGAAATGGGTATGAAAAGCTGGGATGACGTAGTGGCTCGTTTGAAAACTATTGATGGTTATCAAGTAGCGTTTGAAAAAGCGTTTGGCGATAAAAATTCAATCACTAAAGACAACGCAACTAAAGCGATTGCTGCTTATGAAAGAACTTTGATTACGCCAAACAGCGCTTATGACAAATATGTGTCTGGTAACAAATCTGCTTTGACTGAGCAACAAGTGCGCGGTTTAGAAAAAGCCAATCAATTGGGTTGCACCAGCTGCCATAGTGGCCCAGCATTTAACGGCCCAGGCGCATTCCAAAAATTCCCTGTGGTTGCTAATGGCTACTTTGAAGCGCAACACCATTTCAGCAAAGACGGTGGTTTAGCAGAAGTGACTGGTAAAGACTCTGATAAACACATGTGGAAAGTACCGACTTTACGCAATATCGCTTTGACTGCACCTTATTTCCACAATGGTTCAGTAAAAACTTTGGATCAAGCGGTTCGTATCATGGGTAAATTGCAGTTAGATAAAGATTTGTCTGATGCGGATGTGAATGACATCGTGGCATTCTTGAATGCTTTGACTGGTGAATTCCCACATCAAACCATGCCAGTTTTGCCAGGTACTCCAGGTAAAACTTTCAACTAATTGATTGCTAAAAAAAGGGGGCTGAAAAGCCCCCTTCGAATCGTTAGTAACCCCGCTTTTGCGGGGTTTTTTAATTACGCCAACAAGCCTTGCAACAAACCATTCAGCTTATGTACAAACGCTGATGGATCATCTAATTGACCGCCTTCGCTTAATACCGCTTGGTCAAACAAAATATGGCTAATGTCAGCAAAACGGCTGTCATCTTGCTCGTTTTTCAAAGCTTTAACTAAGCCATGGTCTGGATTGATTTCAAAGGTTGGTTTGCTGCCGCCCATGCCCATCATATTCATGGCTTGGCCGGCTTCTTTCATAATCCGTTCCATGTTCAAGCTCATGTCATAAACACCGGTTACCAAACAAGCAGGGGAGTCGGTTAAACGGTGGCTGATGCGAACATCGCTGACTTTGTCTTTCAACACGTCTTTCATTTGTGACAACACTGTTTCAAAGTCTTTGTTCAATTCTTCTTGGTGCTGTTTGTCTTCTTCGGTGTCAAATTGCTCTAAATCTAGCTCGCCTTTCGCGATGGATTGCAGATGTTTGTCGTCGAAATCGGTGAGGCTAGAAATCAGCCATTCGTCAATCCGATCAGTCAACAATAAGACTTCAATGCCTTTTTTGCGGAAGATTTCCAAATGTGGGCTGTTTTTAGCGGCGGCGAAACTGTCGGCGGTGACAAAATAGATTTTGTCTTGGCCTTCTTTCATGCGGCTGACGTAATCGGCTAATGAAACATTTTGGGTTTTGTCATTGGTATGGGTCGAAGAGAAACGTAACAACTTGGCGATGCGGTCTTTGTTTTTCGCATCTTCAATCGGGCCTTCTTTGATGACGTTGCCGAATTGTTCCCAGAATGATTGGTATTTGTCGGCTTGGTTTTCAGCCAAATCTTCCAGCATGCCCAAGACTTTTTTCACCGCACCGGTTTTGATCGCGCTGATTTGTTTGCTTTGTTGCAAGATTTCGCGAGAGACGTTGAGCGGCAAGCTGTCGGCATCAATTACACCGCGAATAAAACGCAGGTAACGTGGCATTAATTGCTCGGCATCGTCGGTGATGAAGACTTTGCGGATGTAGAGTTTTACACCGTGTTTGCTGTCGCGATCCCATAGATCAAACGGCGCGCGGCTTGGGGTGTAAAGCAATAAAGTGTATTCGTTGGTGCCTTCGACTTTGCTATGAACGTGGGTTAGTGGGTCTTGAAAGTCGTGGCCAACGTGTTTGTAGAATTCGTTGTAGTCTTCGTCACTGATTTCGTCTTTGGATTTAGTCCACAAAGCTGAAGCGGTATTGACGGTTTCATCTTCAAGGTGAGCAGCTGCGGTTTCGTTGCCTTCATCATCGGTTTCAGCATCAACTTCGCGACTCATGATGATTGGTAATGAAATATGGTCTGAGAATTTTTTGATGATGGAGCGGATTTTCCAAGCGTTCAAAAATTCTTCTTCGCCGTCTTTCAAGTGCAAGACAATTTCCGTACCACGGTTGGCTTTTTCGACGGTTTCTAACGTGTAATCGCCTTCACCAGCCGATTCCCAGCGTACCGCTTCGGCTACGCCAGCTTTGCGGGTGGTCAAAGTGACTTTGTCGGCAACGATGAAAGCCGAGTAAAAACCGACACCGAATTGGCCGATTAACTCGCTATCTTTGGCTTGATCGCCGGTTAAGCGCTCGAAGAATTGTTTAGTGCCTGATTTGGCGATAGTACCGATGTGGTCTTGAACTTCGGCGCGGGTCATGCCGATGCCGTTATCGGTGATGGTGATGGTTTTTTTCGCTTCGTCGAAATCAATGCGGATTTTTAGCTCGCTATCGCCTTCGTACAAACCATCGTTGGATAAGGCTTCAAAACGTAATTTGTCAGCAGCGTCAGAGGCGTTTGAAACCAATTCGCGTAAGAAGATTTCTTTGTTGCTGTACAAAGAGTGGATCATCAAATGCAATAAATGCTTTACTTCAGTTTGGAAACCTAAGGTTTCTTTTTGTGCTTCAACAGTCATATTTATGCTCTTGTATTAAGTGTTTTACTAAGTTTAAAAATGAGGCTTGGCTTAGTTGGGGGTGTTTGTGGCGGTTTTCAAGGTATAAATTGAAACTTTCGTGATTCGGGATTATTGATTGACAAAAAAGGGCTTGATTCATAGAATGCGCCGCTCACATCGCTTGATACAAGCATCCTTTGCCGAGGTGGTGAAATTGGTAGACGCGCTAGCTTCAGGTGCTAGTAGGGGTAACCCTGTGGAGGTTCAAGTCCTCTTCTCGGCACCATTCCGACTTAATTAATCACCGATTATCGTTGTTTTTCAAGCTTAGTTTGGCAAGTTAGACAATATTGACAAGCAATCGCTTGGCGTCTGGCATCAGGAATTGCTTCCCCACATTCTTCACAATGCGTCGCTGATTCGCCGCTATAGAGTTTTTTGCGAGTCTCTTCGACGAACAAAGCGGTCATTTCATCCATGCGTTCGACAATCGCGTCGGTACCGCCGGCCCAAGCTGTAGACATAAAATTCTCCTGCTTAAATCAAATCCAATTTCGCATACGCCAGCATTAACCATTTAATCCCCGCATTACGGAAATTAATTTGCACACGTTCTTGTTCGCCTTCACCTTCGGTTTGCAAAACCACACCATCACCAAATTTTTCATGGCGCACTGATTGGCCTAATTTGTAACGGCTGTTAGAAACGGGGCCGCTGTTGTAGCTTGGTGTGCTGGCAACGGGGCGCGTGACATTGGCGCGGATGCGGATTTCTTGAATTGCCTCGGCGGGAATTTCTTTGATAAACCGTGACGGGCGCGGGTAGCTGTCTTTGCCGTATAAACGCCGCGATTCGGCATAGCTGATATACAACTGTTGCATCGCGCGGGTAATGCCGACGTAGCATAAACGCCGTTCTTCTTGTAAGCGGCCTGGGTCCTCGACGGATTGTTGCGAAGGGAATAAACCTTCTTCAACGCCGACCATAAACACCACTTTAAATTCCAAGCCTTTAGCCGAATGCAAGGTCATTAACTGCACGCAATCTTCGTCAGCATCACCTTGCATTTCGCCTGCTTCTAAAGCGGCGTGAGTTAGGAATAAATCCAGTTCGCTGAGGTTTTCGGGGTTGTTGCTATCGTAATCAAACAGCTTGGCGGCGTTGACCAACTCTTCCAAGTTTTCAACCCGAGTTTCGCCTTTGTCCTGTTTTTCTTTTTTATACAGCTCAATCAAACCACTGGCTTCAATCACGTATTTGACGCTCTCAAATAGCGCTTCGTGATTAGCAGTTTCTTGGCTGAGTTTGTTGATTAAGTTTAAAAACGCCTGCAAAGCGCTGGAGGCTCTTGGTGGTAGGCGATTTTCTTGTAATAGGGTTAGCGATGCTTGCCAAAGCGAAACGGCGTTGTCACGGGCCAGAATTCGCATATCGTCCAAGGTTTTAGCGCCAATGCCGCGAGTCGGGGTGTTGACGATACGTTCAAATGACGCGTCATCGTGTGGATTAGCCGATAAACGCAAATAGGCGAGGGCGTTTTTGATTTCCATCCGCTCGAAAAATCGCAAACCACCGTAGACCCGATAAGGCGTCGCAGTGGTCATCAAGCGTTCTTCAAATTGCCGAGATTGGGCATTAGAACGATACAAAATCGCCACATCACTTCGCATCCCGCCGTCTTTAACCCATTGACGAATTTTTTCCACCACAAAATAGGCTTCGTCTTGTTCGTTAAACGCCGCGTAAAGCGATAAAGGTAAGCCGTCGCCAGCATCAGTCCACAATTCTTTACCCATTCGACTGTCATTATGAGCAATCAGATGATTAGCGGCTTTAAGAATATGGCCACTGGATCGATAGTTTTGTTCTAAGCGCACCACTTGATGATCGGGGTAATGCTTTTGGAAATTGAAGATGTTTTCGATTTTCGCGCCACGCCAGCCGTAAATCGACTGGTCATCATCACCAACGACAAATAAATTATTGTTGCCTTCGGTTAATAAACGCAGCCAAGCGTATTGAATGGTGTTGGTGTCTTGAAATTCATCGACATGCACTTGCTGGAATCGGTCGCGATAAAAGCTCAACAAATCTTCGTTATCGCGCAGCAATTCGTGGGCGCGGAGCAATAGTTCGGCAAAATCGACCAAGCCAGAACGATCACAAAGCTCTTCATAAGCTTTATAAACCTGCCACATTTGTCGATAGTAGAAATCGCCGTTATCGCTCATGTGTCGAGCGCGGATGCCTTCTTCTTTTTGACCGTTGATAAAGCCTTGCACCTGTTTCGGTGGCCATTTAGTGTCATCGATGTTTAGGCTTTTTAACAGACGTTTGATGATCCGTAATTGATCATCGCT
>CAIZCB010000300.1 GCA_903931355.1 uncultured Pseudomonadota bacterium | reverse complement strand
TTCAAAATTAATTAGTCAGTTTATTTTTATCGAGGCGGAATTATGCAAACAATTCTAACCATCAATGACCAATTATTTGAAGACGCTGCCAATATTGTTTCGATTAAAAATCCAAATTTATTAATCGAAATAGCATTAAAAGAATTCATCAAAAACCATCAACCCCAACAAAAACGCGATATAAGAGAATTAGTCGGGAAAGTAGAAATTGATCCTGATTATGATTACAAAAAGTTGCGTATTGGTGAATAGATGCAAACCTATCTGGTTGATACATCAGTATGGATTGATCTTTTCAGACAACGCAAAACGCCCGCCGTTAATCATCTCTACCAAATCTTAGACAATTATCAATATTACGGAATTACCGAACTGATTTATCAAGAGGTAATACAAGGTGCTTTTAACCAAGCCGATTTTGATAAGCTTGCAGATTATCTGATTTCACAAACATTTTTTTATCCTAAAAATGGCCCAGAATCACACAAAGAAGCGGCCAACATCTATTTTTCCTGCCGCCGTCAAGGCATCACTATTCGTAGCACGATTGACTGCATGATTGCTCAAATAGCTATCGAAAATAACCTAGTCCTACTTAACAATGACAAAGACTTTGAATACATTGCCAAAGTCTTTCCGACACTAAAACTTTGGCAATAGTCATACAATCATCAAAATCTGCCTTTGCCCAGTATAATAAGCCTTTAAGCCACTGCCGCAGTTTGCCATTCATGTCTGAAGACTATTATTACGCGCCCGATCACGCTGTCGAATCACTAAAAGTCCCACCGCACTCAATTCAAGCCGAACAATCGGTGTTGGGTGGCTTGATGTTAGATAATCAAACTTGGGACTCGGTGGCTGACAAAATTACTGAAGACGATTTCTATCGCCGCGATCATCGTCTGATTTTTAGCGCCATCGCCCAATTAGCCGAAAAACAAGATCCTTTCGACGTCATTACCCTATCTGAAGTTTTAGACGCCAACGACGAGCTACAAAATGTCGGCGGCTTGGCTTATTTAGGTACCTTGGTTAAAGACACGCCATCGGCTGCCAACATTGTCGCTTACGCCAATATCGTCCGCGACCGCTCGGTATTACGGCAATTAATTCACGTCGGCACCGAGATTTCAGATTCAGCTTTCAGTACTGAAGGCCGAGAAACCGCTGAATTATTAGAAAATGCCGAACGAAATGTGTTCAAAATTGCCGAGCAACGCCAACGCGGTCAAGGTGGTTTTAACTCAATCAAAAGCTTGCTCGCCAAAGCGGTCGATAAAATCGAAACCCTTTACGAACAAGACGGAGACATCACAGGTGCCAGCACCGGCTTTAATGATTTAGACGAAAAAACCTCCGGCTTACAACCCTCGGATTTGATTATCGTTGCTGGTAGGCCTTCGATGGGCAAATGTTTTGGGAAAGGCACCCGAATTTTAATGTACTCCGGTGAATCAAAAGCTGTAGAAGATATACAGGTTGGCGATTTATTGATGGGCGACGACTCTACTCCCCGAACAGTGTTATCACTTGCCAGAGGCCAGGAAGC
>CAIZCB010000299.1 GCA_903931355.1 uncultured Pseudomonadota bacterium | reverse complement strand
TTTGATCCGATTCCGAAAGTGATGTCAGCGATTGTCAAACTCACCCCACATACTCAGCCAAGGGTAGCGATTAGAGACTTAGCCAGCTTTAATCATTTAGTTACCCAAGCCTTCTCACAACGCCGTAAAACCATCCGCAATTCGCTAAGAGAATTGGTCAGCGAACATCAAATGCAAGAACTGGGCATTGATCCCAACGCCCGTGCAGAAACTTTAAGCTTGGCACAATTTGCTTTGCTCAATCTCAACGCCAAGCAAGTCTAATTAAATTACCTCCCCCTTTGAAAAAGGGGGATTTATTTAAATAATCTCCCCTAACCCCTCTTTTTCAAAGAGGGGAAAAAACACTCTACTTTAAGTTAATGGCAATTTGACTAATTAGACAAACTCCGTTGCTGTCCTATAGTTGAGGCGTGATTAACTGATGACACGCCTCTCATGGACACCTACAACAACGCCCTCGCCAAATGCTTAATCAATCGTGGCTTGCTGACTGAACCTCGCGTTAGCAGTTACAGCCAAGCCGCTGAAAACAATCAGCAATCGCTATCGGCCTATCTCGATGCGGAAAATATTCTCAGCCTCAAAACCCTCACCGAAATCGTTGCCAACGAATTCGGCATTGGCTTTCTGGATTTAGACTGCGTTGATTTAAACCAACTACCGCTACACCTGCTGCCCCCGAAACTGATACTTGAACATCGAGTCTTGCCGATTGAACAACACGCTAAACACCTAGTAATCGCGATTACCGATCCAACGCAGAGTCGAGTGATTGATGAAATCAAATTCCACAGCCGCTTGAATGTCGAACCCATGCTGGCTGAAGAAAATAAACTGCTTAAAGCCATTGAGCATTTATTAGCACCGAATGACTCGGCAATCAACGATTTACTGCGCCGCGATTTAGATCAAATTTCAAACTTTAGTAGCGATGAAAATCTGAATCGCGAAGCTAATGTTGAGATTGATGATGCGCCGATAGTCCGGTTTGTGAATAAAATTTTGCTGGATTCGATCAAACTCGGGGTTTCCGACATTCATATCGAGCCTTTTGAAAATCAATGCCGAATCCGCTTTCGCCATGACGGAATTTTATCCGCCGTCAGCAATCCGCCAATTAACATCGCTAATCGGATTATTTCCCGTATTAAAGTGATGGCGAAAATGGATATTGCCGAGCGACGCATTCCGCAGGATGGCCGAATTAAACTGCCATTATCTAAAACCCAAGCCATCGATTTTCGCGTCAACAGCTGCCCTACTTTGTTTGGCGAAAAAGTGGTGCTACGGATTTTAGACCCAAATAGCGCCCAGCTTGGCATTGAAAAACTCGGCTTAGAGCCAATACAACAACAGCATTTTTTAAATGCGATTCATAAGCCTTACGGGATGGTGCTAGTCACTGGCCCGACTGGTAGCGGCAAAACCGTCACCCTGTATTCTGGATTGAATATTTTAAATAGCATTGAACGCAATATTTCCACTGCCGAAAATCCGGTCGAAATTAGCGTTGAAGGGATTAATCAAGTTAACGTCAACCCCAAAGCCGGCTTGACCTTTGCTGAAGCTTTGCGAGCGTTTTTGCGCCAAGACCCAGACATCATCATGGTCGGTGAGATTCGCGATATAGAAACCGCTAACATTGCGATTAAAGCCGCTCAAACCGGCCATTTAGTGTTATCGACACTGCATACCAATGACGCACCGCAAACGATTAACCGTCTACTGCAAATGGGCATCGAGCCTTTTAATATCGCTTCATCAATTAATTTGATTGTCGCGCAACGCTTAGCCAGACGTTTATGCGGGTTCTGTAAACAAGTGGCCAACTATCCCGAGGCAGTTTGGCTCAATGCTGGTTTTAGTCATGCTGAAATTAGTCAGCTGACGCTGTATGAAGCCGGTGGTTGTGAGCATTGCAATCATGGTTATAAAGGCCGGATTGGAATTTATCAGGTTTTGCCAATTAGTGAGGCAATGCGCGGCTTAATTCTCAATGGCGGCAATGCACTAGCGATGGCCGAGCAGGCCAAACGCGAAGGTATAGCGGATTTACGCAGTTCAGGATTATTGAAAGTGCGGCAAGGCATTACCTCATTAGCTGAAATTGATCGTGTAACGCAGGAGTAATGATGAGTTCATCAGAAGCAAGCATTGATTATCTATGGTCAGGGATTGATAAACACCAGCAACGCAGTCAAGGCTTGATTAGCGCTAAAAATCCCAATTTAGCCCGCGCTGAATTAAAACGACTGGGGATTATCGTCACTCAAATTAAACCCAAGCCCAAAGCATGGCTGATCAGACCACAACATATCAGCGGTAACGATATTGCCGTGTTTGCCAGACAACTGGCGACCATGTTGGCAGCGGGAGTGCCTTTAGTACAAGCCTTTGCCATCATCAGCCTAAGCCAACGCAATCCGGCGATGGCAAAACTATTGCTGCTGATTAAAATCGATATTGA
>CAIZCB010000298.1 GCA_903931355.1 uncultured Pseudomonadota bacterium | reverse complement strand
CACAGGATGGGGCATTTTTTTATGTGGGGTGATTGATGGGCAGTTTGTATTTGGATCGTAAAAATCTGGCGATTAAGTTGGATGGTCAAGCCTTGGCTTTATATGAAAATGATGAAAAGAAAGGTACGGTGCCATTACATTTGATCGATAGGGTGATTTTGCGTGGCAATGTGCAATTGGAAAGCCGGATTTTAGGGGCGTTAACCGAGCGCAATATTGGTTTGTTGGTGTTGTCTGGACGCAATACCGAGGCCACGGCGATGTTGGCGGCGCGTTCGCATGGTGATGCTGTCCGGCGTTTGGGACAGTATCAGGCGGGTTTGGATGAGGTAGAGCGTTGTGAATTGGCGCGGTGGTTGGTGTTGGTTAAGGTGCGCGGTCAACAGCGCACTTTAAAACAGGCTTTGGCTGGACGGGCTGATTTGCGTTTTCCATTAACCAAGGCAATTGAGCAGATGACAGGGATTATGGGTCAGTTGCGCGAGGATAGCGCTGGATTCAGTTTGCAACAATTGCGCGGGTTTGAGGGTGCGGCAGCGGCGGCTTTTTTTGCTGGGTATACCCAGTTGTTCGCGGCGTCTTTAAATTTCTCTGGGCGTTATAAACGGCCGCCACCTGATCCGGTGAATGTCTGTTTGTCTTTGGGTTATACCTTGTTGCATTACGATGCGGTTAGGGCTTGTCATATTGTGGGTTTAGATCCGATGCTGGGCTTTTTTCATGATCCACATTTTGGCCGTGAATCGTTGGCTTGCGATTTGATGGAGCCGTTGCGGCCGTTGATGGATCAATGGGTTTGGCGTTTGTTTCGTGAGCGGCAGTTACGTCCTGAGCATTTTGGTGATGATAACGGTCGTTGCCAAATGAATAAGGCAGGTAGGCAGGTGTTTTATAGTTTTTATGAATCCCATGCGGCAGCAGCTAGGCGTTTATTACGGCGTTATGGTTATGCGTTGGCAAAGCGTTACAAGGCTGTGTATGAGGCGAGTTGATGCGGCCGTTGTATATTGAGGGAAGTGTTGGTTGTCGGGTGGTGTTCGATGATCCGGCGTTGCGGGTTGTGGTAACGGATAAAGCCGATCAGTTATTTCCTTTGTCGCGAGTTTCGCGGGTGGTTTGTAGTGGGGTGGTGGATTGGTCGATGTCGGCTTTGTTGGCCTGTGCGGATGCTGGCGTCAATGTGTTGTTTTTGGCGAAAAATGGCGAGCTGCGCGGGCGTTGGTTGGGCCAATCGCAGCAACGGCAGTTGTTAGCTCAGCGTTTGGTGGATTTGTTGGCGCGGCCTGATGGTTTGGGGCGTTATGAGAATTGGTATTTGGCGGTTGAGAAATTGGCGGCGCGTAGTTTTGCTCGGCGGTTGGGTTTGCTGAATTGGCGTGAGATTTCGGTAGTGGATTTGCGACGTTATTTACAACAATTGTTAAGCGAACAGCAGCGCTATTGTGCGAATGCGATGCAGACGGTGTTATTGAGCGAGGTGTTAATTTGGTTGGCTGATGCGGATTTGGCGAGTGATGATGAAAATTTACTGTCAGATGGTTTGGATTTGGCGGATGATTTTAGTCGGTTGTTGTTGTGGGATTTTTACGGTTTTTTGTTGGCTAACTCGTTGTCAGAGGCTGATTTGCAGGCAACGGCGGGGTTGTTTGAGCAGCAAGCGGATCGGTTTTATTTGTTGTTTAGAAGTACGGTCAATAAGTTGCATCAGTTTTTGTTAGGCATTAACTGATGGCTGATAGTCAGCTTGGCTTGTATTTGCTGGCTTATGATATTGCTGACCCTAAGCGTTTGTCGCGGGTGCATCGGGTGTTGAAAAAACAGGGTTTGCCGGTCCAGTATTCGGTGTTTACGGTGGTGATGAAGCGCAAAGTTTTATTGCGCTTGTTGGCGGAGATTGATGATTTGATTCATCCGCTAAAAGATGACGTGCGTTGTTATCGTTTGCCGAATAACGGCGAGGTGAATTTGTTGGGACGGCAGTTTTTTCCTGAGGATGTTTGGTTGTTTAGTAATGGGGTTAATTTGTTGTTTATGAATTAATCGAGGTTATGCAGAGCTAAACCATAGGGCTTTAAAAAAACAGTGATTTAATTACCTTAACTTTTTGTTTTGTCATTCCGTTAGGAATCCCTTGACCTGTAAATGATTCAATACCTTTTAAATTAAGGGATCCCTAACGGGATGACAAAATCAAAGGCCAAGGTATTAAATTAGGGGCTTTGGTTTTTTGAAGTTATGTAGAGCTAGAATTTAATTCGTTGCGCTAGCCGTTATTAGCGTTGCGTAACATCAGTTTATAAAACATCGTAGGTCGAGTAGCTTAATCAACCTACGATCTTGGTGTAGAAACTTTACTTTTCGCTGCTGTAAATCACTTTAGGCTGGAAGTTAGCAGCGGGATATTGCGGGTCAAAATCGCTTTTTTCGGCGGCTTTTTGTGGCTGGGCTGGGGCTTTTTCTGCTTTGATGCCTTCAGCGCTGTAGATCACTTTGGGTTCAAAATAAGCGGCTGGGTAATTGTCGGCACTGGCCAAAGGGCTGATCGATAAAAGGCTGATAGCAAAAGTCGTTAATAAGCTTGCGTTTTTCATTGAGTTCCACCTTTTTATAATTATGAAGTTGAGGCGCGGATTCTAATACAAGCTAT
>CAIZCB010000297.1 GCA_903931355.1 uncultured Pseudomonadota bacterium | reverse complement strand
TCCTTCGACAAGCTCAGGACGAACGGATAAGCCTTAACTGGCTAGTAAATCGAGAAATTTATTCCGCCTTAATTAGCCATTTACTTTACTGATTGGTTACACCATGCGGCACATGAGCGGCAGCAACTTCATGCTGTTGCGCCGATTCACAATGACCTTTTTGATCGTCAAAGAAAATATCAGCAGCAAAGGCTTTTAAAAATGCGCCTTTCGGCATCCCGCCTAAAAACAAGGCTTCGTCGATGCGAATGCCCCAAGCTCGTAAAGTCCGAACCACTCGTTCATGAGCAGGCGCAGAACGAGCGGTAACTAAAGCGGTGCGGATCGGCGAGTCTTCACCAAAATGGCTTTGAATCCGATGCAAGGCACTTAAAAAGTCTTTTAACGGCCCACCCGATAAAGGCTTATGCGCCGCTTCGCGTTCATTTTTGGCAAAGGCCGCTAAGCCATGCTGTTGATAAATCTGCTCGGCTTCATCGGAAAACAACACCGCATCACCGTCAAAAGCAATTCGTAATTGTGGCGCTGGATTAGCAGAGGCGCCGGAAACAATGGTCGCTGCGGCGTAACCGGCAGCCAAGGCTTTGCGGACGTCTTCGCCATTAGCCGATAAAAACAAATGTGCGCCAAAAGCGGGAATGTATTCGTAAGGCGAGGCACCGCTGGTAAATGCGGCGCGGCTAATCGCTAAACCATAGTGGTTAATCGAGTTAAAAATTCGCAAGCCGGTGTCGGCGCTGTTTTGTGAAAGCAGAATAATTTCGACCAGCGGCGTTTCAGGAAAGGCTTGGTTAATATCCAAAAACTTTTTAACTAATGAAAAACCAAAACCTGGCTGCAAAATCTCATTTTCATGCTCGACTTGATAACGACAAAAGGCTTCTTTGCCTTGGGTTTCAAAAATCGCATGAGACTCGTCAAGATTGAACAAAGCCCGTGACGAAATCGCGACAACCAGTTTTTGATTACTCATTAGTCACGACCGACTGTCACTGAATCCAAATTTAAGCTTCTTCTGACTTTTGCCGCGTAAGTATCGGCTTCTTGCTGGCTGTTAAAGCCATCGACGCTAAGCCGATACCAAGCTTCGCCTTTGTTTTGACCTTTAACAATCTTAGCCGGAAAGCCTTTGCTGGCATATTCATCCGCTTTACGCTGGGCGTACCAATCGTGCTTAGAGCCCATCAAAGTTACTGACCAGTTAGCGCTCGCGACTGGCTCAGGCCTTTTAATTTCGACTTTACTGGCAGCAGGCGGCGCAGTGACCACTGGTGCTAATTTGATTTTTTCCAAGCTGTTAAGTTTGCTTTGCAAATTATCCTGCTCATCATTCAACTGCTTGTTTTGACTGCTTAATTTAGCGATTTGTTTATTAAGCTCTTCATCTGATTTTGCAGCAGATTCGTTCGCTTTGCTTAGTTCAGCGATTTGCGTGGCGGTATTCAGTTGATTAGCGGCTAATTCATCAAGCTGGGTTTTTAAGGCTTGATTGGCGGCATCTGAGGCCGGTAACGCGGTTAATTGTGGTTCAACGGTTTTCTGAAATTCGGCAAGTTGCGATTGGTTTGATAAGCCCAATCCAGCACCCAGTAATAAAGCTGTGATCGCAATGCCATTAGCGATATAAGCCACGGTCGGTTTGTTGACCGAATTGACGCTACGTTTATAGCTGTCAGTTTGGGAATTAGCCTGTCTTACACTTTCTAACCCGCTGGCCAAATCGTTTTTAGTCGCTTTTAGTTCCAGTGCTTTTTTTAGCTCGGCAATTTGCGCTTCTAGCTTGGCAACTTGTTGTTCATCAATCACAACTGGATTTGGCTCAACAGCAGCTTGTTCAGTTTTAACTGGCGTGGCTTTCGGTACATAACCCGGCTCAAACTCTTCAATATCGGCAACTTGGTCTAAAGCGGTTAACTCTGGGGTTGTCACTTCGTCAAACGCATCAACCATATTACTGTCATTGCCGTATTCAACAAATTCATCAATCAATACTTCATCTAAAACATCATCGACTTCGACTTGATAGCGGTCTTTGGGTTTGGTTATTTCGCCTAGATCATCGTCAAAATTATCTAGCGTCCTTTTTTTAAATTCAGCCATTTAGGTTCTCAATTAAAGAATAAGTTAAGAGTTACACAGTAGTAAATTTAGAGCCCATCAAGCCTATCAATATCCTGCTACCTTAGCCGTTCGTACTGAGCTTGTCGAAGTATGAGCGGCGGTTGCTGGCAACGAGTCGGTTTTTTCCGATCATCCTTCGACAAGCTCAGGACGAACGGAAAAACCTTAACTGACGAGCCCTGTTGTATTTTCTTACATCGGTTTCACTGCGGTTAACAGCGCATTAACCTGTAAGCGTGATTGCAATTGAATATTCACAAAACCTGCTGCGGTCATTTGTTGAATAGCCAAGGCTTCGCGCATGATGTGATTTTCTGATTCGTCATTAAATAAATGAATAATCCAATGTTCTAGCAAATCCAGACGATTAATCTCAGTTAGCACTTTAAAGTAACCGGCCACTTCTTGCTGAGTGCTGCGAGTATGGGCAGAAGCATCGTCCAAAGCATAACGATCACCGTTAATGAATTGACCGTTAGCTTTTAACACCCGCTGCATTTCGACGATAACTTGTTGTCGATAATCGGCGCGGAAATTGTGCAAGGTATAAGCCGAAGCGATGACATCAACACTGTTGCTATCCAAAGCTTGCAAAGCGCTTAAAGCATCGTTGCCAGAGAAGGTTAAGCGCCCTGCTTCAAACCAGTCCTGTAAATTTTGCTTGGCTTGATTTTGCATGGTCGGTTCGTTATCGACGCTTAACAGCTTGAGATTTTGATCCGCCGATAAAATCGATAAGGTGGTAATCCCTGTGCCACCACCCAGTTCGACAACATTAATCGCTGTGGTTTGAGTTTGTGCATATTCACCCACCGCAACACCGACTAAACGACTCATTTCGGTAGCGAAAGGGCAAATCAATTTGAGCATTTGGTAATCTTGGCCGATTACCCCTGAAAACATGGCATCGTAAGCGCTATCTTGACTCATTACTGTGCCTTCGCTTGTTGTTTGGCTTGATAAGCGGCTAATTGTTCGGCAGTCGCTTCGGCTTGATATTGGTCTTTCCATTCGCTATAAGGCATCCCGTAAACCACGGTTCTGGCTTGTTCATAGTCTAAATCAACACCGCGATTGGCTGCTTCTGCCGCATACCATTTGGCTAAACAATTGCGGCAAAAATCGCCGTGTATC
>CAIZCB010000296.1 GCA_903931355.1 uncultured Pseudomonadota bacterium | reverse complement strand
TGTTATTGCAGTATGGCTGCTTGTGGGCCTTGCTTAAGGGCCATGCCGATAATGGCAAATTGCTGGCGCTACAAAGTAAGTCTTGTCAGTTGTATGTTTTAACAGAAGCCTTGCAAGTCAACGGCATTGAGCCGGAACGGATAATTGCAGGGGTAGAGTTGATTGATTACGCTGGATGGGTGGCGTTAACGGTTAAAAATCCGGTGATTCATACATGGAATTAATCGTCGATGGCGTCAGTTTAGAAACCACAGATCAAGGTTTCTTGCGCGATTTCACCCAATGGCAACGCTCAGTCGCGTTGGCATTAGCAGAAAGAGAGCAATTAGAACTGACTGAAGCGCATTGGGAAATTTTGCTATTCATCCGCGATTATTATCAGCAATACAAACACTTACCCAATGCGCGTATGTTCGTTGCCGCGATTCGCAAACAATTCGGCGAAGACAAAGGCAGCAGCCGTTACCTGCAAAAATTATTTCCCCAAGGGCCGTTAAAATACGCCTGTAAAATCGCTGGCTTACCCAAGCCACCGACCTGTTTATAAAAATTTAGAGAATGTGTAATGAGTAACCCTCGCGTTGGATTTATCAGCCTAGGCTGCCCGAAAGCCCTTGTCGATAGCGAACAAATTTTGACTCGCTTGCGTTCGGAAGGCTATCAAGTGTCACCGAATTACAAAGATTCCGATTTAGTCATCGTCAACACTTGCGGTTTTATCGATGCCGCGGTCGAAGAGTCTTTAGATAGCATTGGTGAAGCCTTGGCCGAAAATGGTCGGGTGATTGTTACTGGTTGCTTGGGTGCGCGTCAGGATGAAATTTTGGCTCGTCATCCGCAAGTGTTAAAAATTACCGGCGCTCATGCCACCGATGAAGTGGTTGATGCGGTTCACGAACATTTGCCGCCAGCACACAATCCATTCATGGATTTATTGCCGCCACAAGGCATTAAGCTAACGCCAGAACATTATGCTTATCTGAAAATTTCTGAAGGCTGTAACCATCGTTGTACTTTCTGCATTATTCCATCGATGCGCGGTGATTTGGTTAGCCGTCCGATTGACGATGTGATGGCCGAGGCGCAACGCTTGGCTGATGCGGGTGTTAAGGAATTGCTGATCGTTTCTCAAGATACCAGTGCTTATGGTCTGGATTTGAAATATCAAACCCGTCCGTGGCAAGGTCAGGAAATTAGCACCCGTTTTTATGATTTGGCGCAAGCCTTGGGCGAATTGGGAATTTGGGTGCGTATGCACTATGTCTATCCTTATCCGCACGTTGATGAGGTGGTGCCGTTAATGGCTGCGGGTAAAATTTTGCCGTATTTGGATATTCCATTCCAACACGCTAACAGCCGAATTTTAAAACTGATGAAGCGTCCGGCAGCGGCTGAAAACAATCTGGAACGGATTCGCGCTTGGCGCAAAATCTGCCCAGATTTAACCATCCGCAGCACCTTTATCGTCGGCTTCCCTGGCGAAACTGAAGAAGAATTCCAAGAATTATTAGATTTCCTAACCGAAGCGCAAATGGATCGAGTCGGCTGTTTTGCTTATTCACCTGTTAAAGGCGCGGCGGCTAATGAGTTACCGGATTCAGTGCCAGAAGAGGTGAAGCAAGATCGATTGGCGCGCTTTATGGAACATCAAGCAGGGATTAGTGCGGCGCGTTTACAGCGTCGTGTCGGTCGAATCGAAACGGTGTTGATTGATGAAGTGGTGGAAGAGGGCGCAGTTGCCCGTAGCCAAAGCGATGCGCCGGAAATTGACGGCCAAGTTTTCATCGATGGCGCAACGCATTTAAAAGTCGGTGATTTTGTTCAAGTCGAAATCGAAGAGGCCGACGAATACGATTTATGGGCACGATTGATTTAATTTTTAGGGGTTAACAATGACAGATTGCTTGTTTTGCAAAATGGCGGCGGGTGAGATTAAGCCGGATGTGGTCTACGAAGATGATAATTTACTGGCGTTTCGCGACATTCACCCGCAAGCGCCGTTGCATTTATTGATTATCCCTAAACGCCATATTGCCAATTTGAATGGTTTGGATGATGTGGTTTTAGGCGGGCAATTGCTACAAACTGCCGCCAAGCTTGCCGAGCAACACGGCTATGCAGAAAGCGGCTATCGCACTGTGATTAACTGCAATGATGACGGCGGGCAAACCGTGCATCATTTACACCTGCATTTGTTGGCAGGTAGATCGATGCATTGGCCGCCGGGTTAGTGCCATCAACTTTTTCGGTGATTGGTTTGCTATTAGTAGAAAAGCTTTGGCGGTTGGAGAAATGACTACAATTTAATGGTTAGCTGGGCGTAGACGAAGCAACTTGTTGCTGATAGCCAGTCCAAATAATCCGAAATGTTTCTGTCAAACGACCATCGTTTTTCTCAACCCATTCGCTGACTTGCTGTAAATCCAACCAAGCACCTTCATCAATTTCATCTTCAGCGAAGATAAATGGGCCATTGTGTTGGCAACGGTAAACTTGGATAAATTCCATCCCTAACTCTGGCGTAGGCGATAGTTTGAATAAACTTTCCAGCGCGGCGCTAATGCCGAGTTCTTCTGATAATTCTCGTGGTGCACAACTAGCGTAGTTTTCACCAGCATCCACATGGCCAGCGGCGGATGTATCCCACAGACCTTTGTTTAAGTCTTTTTTCATCGAGCGCTTTTGTAAAAACAGCTGGTTTTGATCATTAAATACCAAAATATGCACAGCGCGGTGGCGTAAGCCGGTGGCGTGAATTTCGGCTCTGGGACGTTGGCTGATGACTTGGTCTTGCTCGTCAACTACGTCAAGGTATTCAGTCTGCATTTTTAGTCTCGATTCCAATGGCAAGGTCGTGTATGGTAGCGTTTTTTTCAAATCTCGCAGAGGGAATATGGCCAGAAGAAGTGAGCATAGTCAGGAACAAATTAGGGAGATGGTACTGAATGCAGCCGAAGCGATTGTGATTGAAAAAGGTCTTAATGCCCTGACAGTCCGCAAAGTCGCGGTAGAGATTGGTTATACGGTAGGTAGTATTTACATGGTGTTCGCCAATATGCAGGATTTGATTATGCATATTAAATTGCGAACCTTGGATCAACTGACTGAGCAATTAACCCTAGATGGATCTGAAAGCGCCGAACAACAAATTCAAGCCTTGGCAAATCACTATTTAGCCTTTGCCCAACAACATTTCAACCGTTGGCAAATTATGTTTGAAAGCAATTTGGATAATAAAATTGAATTGCCTGAAACTTATCAAACCAAAATTGAACAGTTATTTTCACCGCTAGAAAGTTTGTTTCAGCAATTAAATCCTCAAGCGCCTGCCGAACAAGTGAATTTGATCGCCAGAGCATTGTGGAGCGGGGTTCATGGGATTTGTGTTTTATATCTTAACGGCAGCCTAGGGCGGGTTGGCGTAGAAAATGCCGAATCTGCCGTTAAGTTATTGGTTGATACGGTTATTCGTGGTTGGCGGCAGGCGGCGTAAGATCCGGCAAACGTAATACCACCGCAAAAGTTGCCAGCATCAGCAAGCCACCTAAAGCAAACAAGGTGCTGATAGGGCTGATTTGTTGCGAAGCCGCAAAGGTATAAGCGCCTACCGATAACAACATAGCGGCATTTTGAAAGAAATTTTGCATTGCCACCGCACCACCGCTACCAATGCTTTGCTGGCCCAATTCCTGTAAAGCTGCATTGATAGGCACGATAAACAAGCCGCCAGCGGTTCCCATCACAAATAACACGCAACGTGCGGTTAATTCATCACCACTAAAACCTAAGCCAATAATCATTAACGCCATTAAATAGGCGGGGATTCTGGCGCGGCGTAAAGCATCTAACGGGATTAAACGTGGGGCTAAAGCCGAGCCTGCAATGATGCCTAGCGCTAAAAACAGCGTCAGATTAGCGATGTCGCTGGCATTGTGTGTCATTAATACCAACGGTGCCCAAGCCACTAGAACCACTCTCACACAGGCTGCAGCAGCCCAGAATAAGGATGCGCCTAATACGGCGAATCTTGAGCGCGGTGAATTTAAGAAACTGCGTACTTCGCGATAAAACAATGGAATTTTTGCACCGGATACATTGGGCTTGCTGACAGTTTTAGGCAAAAACCAAGTAGTTAATGCTGAAATTAGAAATAACACCACCGTACCGATCAGCGCCAAGCTAATCCAGTAATCAGCGACTTTTGCGCCCACTACCATACCGCTAAGAATCGCCAAAATCGTCGAGCCTTCTATCCAGCTATTGGCTTTGACCAGCTGAGTATGTCCAGCCAACTCCGGCAAAATGCCGTATTTAGCCGGACTGTATAAAGCGGCACCGACACCCACTAAACTGTAAGCGATTAAGGGTTCCAGATTGCATAGCAGCAATCCCGCTCCCGCTGCCTTAATCAAATTAGCCACAATCAAAACTCGAGCTTTAGCAAATTGATCAGCAAACGCACCGACCCAAGGCGCTAACACCACAAAAGCCACTAAGAACACGCTTTGCAAGGCGGGTACATACCAACTTGCCGGTTGCGTGGCTTGCATCACCATCGCAATCACGGCAAATAGAATCGCATTATCAGCAAAGGCCGAGAGGAATTGAGCAACTAATAAGGGATAGATTTGTTTATTCATAAAGCAAAAATCACCAAGGAGTAGGCTGCATTTTATGCAGCCGATTGAGTTAAAGTTCGTTGCTTACCAATTGCATCGCCAATTCAGTGGCTCCAGCATAATCAGTCTTGCCAGTTGCTAATACCGGCAGTTTTTCGATCACCAAGACTTTTTTCGGCAGATTAATCGCCGCCACGCCTTCTGATGCTTCGGCAATTTGTTTAGCCGTTGCGCCGTGTTGAGTGGTCAGCAAAATCAGTTGCTCGCCTTTTTTCGGATCGGGCAGGCTGACTACAGCATGATGAGCATCAGGCCAAGCTTGGATGGCTAATTGTTCAACTGCGGTTAATGACACCATCTCGCCGCCGATTTTGGCAAAGCGCTTGCTGCGGCCTTTGATATGAATAAAACCTTCTTCATCAACATGGACAATGTCGCCAGTGTCATACCAGCCTTCACCATAAGGCTCAGAGCAGGGCGGTACTAAGATGCCTGGATTATCAGGTAGCAAATAGCCTTTCATAATATTGGGGCCAGCAACGTGTAGTTTGCCAGCATCTTCTATGCCTTCGACTGGTTCTAGGTGAAACAGCATATCCGGCAAGAAACGGCCAACACTCCCTGCTTTGTAATCCATCGGTGTATTGACTGAAGTGACTGGTGCGGTTTCGGTTGCGCCATAGCCTTCTAAAATCCGAATCCCGAATTTATCAAACCAAGTTGTGCGTGTGTTTTCTTGTAATTTTTCTGCACCAGCTACTACATAACGCAGTTTGAAAAAATCATAAGGATGGGCTTTTTTGGCATAAGCGGCCAAGAAGGTATTGGTGCCAAACATAATCGTTGCCCCCACTTCATAAGCCATTTCAGGAATGATGGCGTAATGCAGTGGCGACGGATAGAAGAAGCTGGTCATGCCATTCAAAACCGGTAGCAAAGTGCCAACGGTAAAGCCAAAGGAATGAAACATCGGCAAGAAATTTAATACCACATCGGTGGGATTAAAGTCGATGCGGGCTTTGATTTGTTTGTGATTTGCCAGCACATTGGCGTGCGATAACACTACGCCTTTCGGTGAACCTTCTGAGCCTGAGGTAAACAATACCACTGCGGCATCATCAGCGTCATAGTCGTGGCTTTTGTACCAATAATCGGCGGTTTTAGCTTGTAACAAGCCAATGACTTTATCCAGTCCAGTCAATGATTCGGCTAAATCTTCTAAATAAACTAAGTTGACTGCTTTAGCTAAAGCATTAGCTTCATCTTCTAATTTGGCTAGATCGATGAATTTGCGGGAAGTTAAAACCGTGTTGATTTTTCCGGTGCGACAAGCAGAAGCCATGCCAGCT
>CAIZCB010000295.1 GCA_903931355.1 uncultured Pseudomonadota bacterium | reverse complement strand
CGTGCAATGGAAACACCATACTGTTAGTGGCCGCGACAATCTGCATTCAATTGCCAAAAAACACAACACTTCTGTCGAAGAAATCAAACAAGTTAATCACTTGGATGACGAGACAGTGGCTCAAGGCAAAACCTTGCTGATTCCAACTTCCTATCAGTCTTTAAAAGGCGAAGCAATTGAATCCGTGGCCAGTGCAAGTGTCACACAACAACCGTCTAAACAGACTTATAACGTCAAAAAAGGCGACACTTTAGGCGAAATTGCTGACCGATTTTCGGTCGATGCAGATGATTTAAAAGCTTGGAACAAGCTAGGCAAAAAAGCCCCTTTAAAACCTGGCCAAGCCTTGGTGATTAAAAAATCCGGTGCCATTACAGTTGCTTCAACCGCACCAGCATTTAAACAAATCAGTTACACAGTTAAATCTGGTGATTCTTTAGCCGAAGTGGCGAAAAAGTTTAATGTTGACGTCAGCGATTTGCGTAAATGGAATAGTCTTGCGAAAAACCACAGCAACCTAAAACCTGGCGCTAAATTAAAAATCACTGTTGAAGCGCATCACGCTTCTAGCTAAATCAGTTAAACGGTGTCTAAGCCTGTAGCTTAGGCACCGCTTGCAACAAAGTCTTAGTGTAATCATGCTGAGGCGACATCAAAACCTGCTCTACCCCGCCCCGCTCGACAATCTGCCCCTGATACATCACCGCCACTTGATCCGCCATTTCCGCCACCACGCCTAAATTGTGGGTAATTAGCAAATAGCTTAAACCTTGTTGCTGTTGTAACGTTTTCAATAAACTAATAATCTGCGCTTGCACCGACACATCTAAAGCGCTGGTCGGTTCATCACAAATAATCAACTTCGGTTTAACCGCCAAAGCCCGAGCAATACAAATCCGTTGCCGCTGACCACCCGAAAATTCATGTGGATAACGTAAAGCTGCGTCCGCTGGTAAATCGACTTGCCGTAATAAATCCGCCACGATTTGTTGCCGCTGCTCGCGACTAATTTCCGGCCGTAAAGCCAACAAACCTTCAGCAATAATCTCGCCAACCAACATCCGTGGATTCATCGCCGCAAACGGATCTTGGAAAATAATCTGCATTTCTGCGCGTTGCTGACGTAAAGCCTCGCCTTGCAACTGAGTTAAATCGGCACCGTTCAACCACATACTGCCAGCAGTTGCCGGAATCAAATTTAATAAAGCTTTGCCTAAGCTGGTTTTACCGCAACCCGACTCACCCACCAACGCCAACGTAGAACCTTGGCGCAACTCAAAACTGACACCATCCACCGCTTTGACATGCCCCACCACACGCTGAAACAAGCCTTTCTTGATTGGGTAATAGACTTTGAATTGTTCAACCTTTAACAAAGGCTGATTAGCGTTTATGGTTTTGCCTAAACAACTCTCCATCCTCGGCAAAGCGGCCAACAATTTCAAACTATAAGGATGCTTAGCTTGTTGAAAAAACTGGCTAGTGCTGGCCATTTCGACGATTTTGCCCTGCTGCATCACCGCGATTCGGTCGGCAATGTTCGATACCAAAGCCAAATCATGGCTAATCAACCATAACGCCATGCCAGTTTTTTGCTGAATGGTTTTCAGCAACGCCAAAATCTGCGCCTGTATCGTCACATCCAACGCCGTGGTTGGCTCGTCAGCAATCAATAAATCGGGCTTACCCGCCAACGCCATCGCAATCATCACCCGCTGCCTTTGACCACCAGACAATTGATGCGGATAGGCATTGATTCGAGTTTCTGGATTAGGAATTTCCACCTGCACCAATAAATCCAAGACCTGTTGTTTAACTTGCTCGACCGACAATTGAAAATGAATATTCAATACTTCAGCAATCTGTGCACCAATTGTCATCACCGGATTTAACGACGACATCGGATCTTGAAAAATAAACCCAATCCGCCGCCCACGAAACTGGCAAAAATCGATTTCAGGGATTTTTAAAATATCGTCATTGCCAAGCTGAATGCTGTTCGCGCGCATAGTTGCCGCATTGGGCAATAACCGCATCACGGCTAATGCAGTTAGCGATTTCCCAGAGCCTGATTCACCAACTAGGGCGAAGGTTTCAGCAGTATTTATACTAAAAGAGACATCATCAACCGCATAAAAATCATGCTTAAAAACAACCGAAAGAGAGTCTATGGAAAGTAAATAGCTATTCATAAAAAACCAACATCTAATGTCCAAGATAATTTAATATATTTTTCAAAACCTTCTCTGACCCGTGGACATTAAGATGATCACGATCGAAATAAAAATACCCTTCGTCATCTTTATCGTAACAACTTTCCGAATCACATAGAAAATCCTCAGCATTAATGATTAGACTACCTTTATTTATTTTTAATGAATAAACTGCATCATGATAATTAGCTCTTGCAAAATTTAGTCCACTTCGCTCAACATTACAAAAATTAGGCAAACTTTCATACATCTCCTTTCTTTCGCATTGCTCAGGCGTTAATGGCAAATGAGGAGTATCTATTAAGTAAATAACATTAACACCCATCCCAATCAATTGATCAATCATAGATTGATTACCTATAATAAAAGCCCGTTTTTCATCAAAATCCATACCATCTTTTGCATAATTAAAGTTTGAATCATGCAATTCATAATTATGAATTACAACAGTTTTAATAGATGGAACTTCTTTTATCAACATCAAAACATCTAGAGCAATTTCCTTACAATTATGACCCGACCCCATTGGAGTTTTAAGCTTAAAATCAATATCGGGATACAAATAACAAGAATGGCCACCAATCACTACAGCCGGAATAGAAATAAGATCATAATGAATTGCAGAAAACAAAGACATCGCATGACTATCCCCCATAATCAGTACATCAGGAGATTTAGAGTTAGTCACACAAACCTCTTCATTTATAGCTATATGATTCAACTTTGATAAGCATGAACCATCGGATGAGAGCACTTTTTGATAATTTTTTTACCATATTTAATAAAAGGTTTATTAACATCTCGATCGACAAAACCTTTGT
>CAIZCB010000294.1 GCA_903931355.1 uncultured Pseudomonadota bacterium | reverse complement strand
GCTCAGCAACTTCTTGAACCGTGGTCTCACCAGTGATTTGATCGTGATGGAGATTGCCAAACGGCTCGATTTTCGGCTCGTCGTTTTGGTTTAAACCCATTTTTACCGAAAAACCATAAACCGCTTTGGCATCTTTACCGCCACCCGTATCAACATCAAACACCCCGCTACGTTTTAGCTGTTCGCCCGTTTGCGCCAACTCATTTAATCTACCGACCAAATCCCCCAAGCCACGCAGAATGCCTTCGACATTGCCAGTTACTTTATCCTTTTTATTAGTCATGATGATTTCGCCTCGGTGTTTGTGAGTCTTTGTCGGTTTAACATTGGTAGGGTGCATTCCATGCACCACACCAGCCGTTGGTAATAATCGGTGCATAAAATGCACCCTACGCCTGTAGTTTAGTTAAGTCCCTAGCCAACCCTAATCACTAAACCGCTTAATCTTGGTCAACAAAGTTTTGTAATCAATCTGCAAGCGCCGTGCGGTTTCGGCTTTGTTGCCTTCGGTTTGTTTCAGCATGTTTGAAATAATCACCCGATCTAAATAATCGGTATTTAACTGCTTAATTTCCTTTAACGACTTGCCTTGCAAATTGAGCGGTTCTAAAAAATCCAGATAGCCATTGGCTGCGCTTGGACTGACGGTTTCTACCGGCGTCGGGTCAGGACTATGCAAATTCAGCTCACGCAAACCGATTTCGGTTTCAGCCATTAATGCCGCTCGCCGAATCACCGCCCGTAATTCTCGAACATTGCCCGGCCATTGATAATGGGTCAGCAACTCAATCGCGACCGGCGAAAATTTCAGCGGCGGTTTGCCCAATTCGACACAGACATCATTCATAAAACGCTTAGCCAAAAACAAAATATCCTCTGGCCGCTGACGCAGTGGCGAAATGCGCAACACAAACTCGTTGAGTCGGTAATACAAGTCTTCACGAAAGCTGCCATTGACAACCGCATCCAGCAAATTCTCATTACTCGCCGCGACCACACGAACATTAACTGGAATCGGCTTATGGCCGCCGACCCGATAAATCACCCGCTCTTGTAACACCCGCAATAATTTCGACTGCGCTGGCAAAGGCATATTGGCGATTTCGTCCAGAAACAAAGTGCCACCTTCTGCGGCTTCAAACTTACCGGTGCGTTGCTGATCTGCGCCGGTATAAGAGCCTTTTTCGTGACCGAATAATTCGTTTTCAATCAAAGTATCGGGAATCGCCCCACAATCGAGCGGAATAAAAACCGCATCAGCACGTTTACTGGCTAAATGCAGATTATTGGCGATTAACTCTTTACCGGTGCCGGTTTCGCCTTGAATAATCACCGAAAAATCGGTTTGCGCGACACAGAGAATATTTTTGGTTAAAGCCTGAATATCGGCGCTATTACCCATCGTATTGGCGATTCGCAATTGGGTTACTTGACTGGATTGATCGCTCAGTTCAACACCACCGCGAGTTTGCACAGCTCGATTGACTAACTCCAAAACCCGTGAATTTTCAAATGGTTTGGCAATGTAATCCCAAGCGCCAGCCTTCATCGCACACACAGCGCCTAAAATGCCGCCATTGCCGGTAATCACAATCACCGGTAGCTGCGGATAATGAGCATGAGCATGGGCTAAGACTTCCATTCCACTCGCCCCAGGAATAATGTTATCGAGCAATAACACGCTCGGCTCTCGTTGCGCCAATAGTGTCAGCGCCGAGTCACCGTCATAGGTTTGCTGGGTTTGATAACCCGCTTGTTGCAATAAATGTGACAGCAAATCACAAATATCCTGATTATCATCGACCACTAACACATAGCCACGATGTTTATCTTTCACAACTCAACCACCCTGTTTTACTTGTCAGCATCCGTGGAAATTAGGTAGTCAGTTTATTAAGCAGGGTTAGTAGCGTCTGTTCGTAGGCAAACATTGATTACCAACCAAGCGTAGGCCGAAATAAGCGCAGCGTTTCCGGTAAAAACTTTCATGATTGCCGATAAACTTCCCGCCCGAAACGCTGCGCTTATTCGTGCCTACGCGACACTCAGAACAAAACATCAATCACCAATAGTTCAAACCGATAGTGATAAAAACAAACATTTGTCGCTAATCAGCAACGAAAATGTTGGAAAAATTTAGCATTGTCACAAAGCTGTCATATTCCCTCCCTACAATTCGCGCCAACTCAAGGGCAAACGCACAAATGTGAGTGAATCAGACAAGGTCGTCTACCGCGCTTTAGCGCTTGATTTCGAATTAATTAAAAACACTTTGGAGACAATATGAAGCTAACCAAACTAAGCTTAGCGATGGCATCGGTGATCGGTGCTGGCTTTGCCGCTGACGCAATGGCGATGAACTTATACGTAGACACCAAAACCCAACAGCTTTTTGCTGAACCAGGCGCAGGTCGCGTTTTATTAGGTGCGTTTGAAAAAGTTGAAGATCAAGCCGCTCAAAAAGCTGAAATCGAAAAAATCAAAGAAGATTTGGCATTGAAAAACAATGCGATTAAATCGCTGGACGAGCACGTAAACGATCCATCAGAAGGCAAACTACATATCAACGAAAAAGGTATTAAGTTTGAAAGCAAAGACGGCAATTTTGACATGGCGATCAATGGTCGTATGCAAGTTGACGCACAAATGAACGTAAAAGATGCCAACACAACAACTGGCGGCTCACCAACTAGCACTGATCAATTAGCTGATGGTTCAAACATCCGTCGTGCTCGTTTAGGCGTTGAAGGTAGTTTCTATAAAGACTACGAATATAAATTCGAATACGATTTCAGCCGTGGTAACGGTACTGTTACGGCAGGTATCACTGACGCATACTTAAACTGGAAAGGTTTCAGTAATCTAGGCGTGAAAATCGGTTCATTTAAAGAACCGTTCAGCTTAGAGGAAGCGACTAGCAACCGTTGGATTACCTTTATCGAACGTAACATGGCAGTTAACTCGTTTTCTGACAACCCAAATGCTTATAAAACTGGTTTGGGCTTAACTTGGTCAGAAGCTCGCTGGACAGCGGCTGGTGCATTGATGACTGAGCCTGTCGGTGGTGGCTGGGCATATTCGACATCTAAAAATGGTACTGCTGCTTGTACAAATAACGTATGTACTACAACGGGTATTATTGGTGACGGCAACAACAATCGTAATAGTGGTTCGGGCGATATGGGTTGGGAAATCACCGGTCGTGTAACTGGTTTGCCTTGGTTTGAAGATAAAAACAAATTTTTACACATTGGTGCTTCAGGCTCCGAAAGATTTATGCCTAACAACCTAGGTGGTGGTGTAAACAACATGTCTTACACCGCGGCGATTAATAGCAATGTTGACAGATCAAATGTTCTTAACACTGGCACTATTGCAAATGGTTCAACCTTAACTCGTATGGGTGCTGAGTCTGCATTTATCTACGGCCCATTCTCAGCTCAAGCTGAATACCTTCAAACCGATATTAGCAACTCATCCGATAAGGCCAACGCTCAATATGTAAATGGCGCGACATTACAAGGTTACTATGGTTACATGAGTTACTTCCTAACAGGCGAATCTCGCGCTTACAAAGCTAAAACTGGCGCATGGGATCGCTTGAAACCAAACAGAAACTTTGACATGAAAGGTGGTTTGGGTGCATGGGAAATCGCAGCTGGTTATGATTACCTGAACTTAAACAGCAAAGGTATTAATGGTGGTGAAGCTTCAACTGCCAAATTTGGTGTGAACTGGTATCCACATTCACACTTTAAAGTCATGGCTAACTACATTCATGTATTGGATGTCCAACAATCTGCTGCCCTTGGCTTTAACAATCGCGGCAAAGCTTGGGACGGTGGCAACCTAGACATGTTCGAAATGCGCGGTCAGGTTGATTTCTAATCAACCCCTCCCGCAGAGGCAAGGATAGCCTCACCTAAACTAAAAACCGCCTCGTTTACCCCCCAAGGTCGAGGCGGTTTTTTTATGTCTAAAATTTGTAGTGCAGATTCACCGCTAGTCAATCAATCCCAAGAAGCCGTTGTCTTTGGCAACGCTCCCAAACGATCATTTACACGCACCGATTTGCAGGATTTGCTAAGCGATGAAAAATACTGCATCATTTGATGCATATTTTGATGCGAAAGGATAAACAATGCGTACCACACTGACCTTAGATGATGATTTATTGTTACAAGCCCAACAAATCAGCGGCTTGACTGAACGCTCACAGTTGATACGAGAGGCTTTGTTAGCCTTGATTCAGCGGGAAAGTGCTAAGCGTTTGGCTAAATTAGGCGGAACACAACCAGAATTACAGCAAATCCCACGCAGCCAAAGCGACCAAACCCTATGATCTTGGTCGATACGTCAGTCTGGATTGATCATTTCCGACACGGTGAGCCAGTTTTGTCCGAGCACTTAATTAATGGGCGGGTGTTGATACATACCTTTGTTATAGGTGAGCTGGCTTGTAGTCATTTTAATAATCGTCAGCAAGTGTTCGAATTGCTGGAACTTTTACCATCGGCTAAGGTAGCAACTCACAGCGAAGTGCTCTACATGATTGATCAGCTGAAACTGATGGGGCGTGGCATTGGCTATATCGATGCTTGCTTGTTGGCATCTTGCAAATTAATGGATGCACAATTGTGGACACGCGATAAGCGCCTGCTTGCTTTGGCATTAGAGCATTTGATTGCCTACGAAGAAGTTATGCACTGATTGATCTCCCCCAATATGAAATCCAAACCCACCATGCTCTCGCAGGAAGATTAGCCAAAGTTTCTGGCGTCTATCAAGCGTGATAAACTTGACAGCAAATTTAAGGCAAGGATTTGACACTATGGCTGCAATTACTTTCGACACACATAAATTTGTACGCAAACTTAGAACCGCAGGATTTGAAGAAGCACAAGCCGAAGCGGTTGCTGATGCGTTTTCTGAAGCACAAGGAGAGTCAGATTTAGTCACTAAACGCGATATTAGCGAATTACGCCGTGATATTGATGTACGTTTTGAACGCCTCGATGGCGAATTAAAATTGAATCGTTGGATGTTAGGTATCTTGATTGCCGGTGTTATGTCGCTTGTATTAAAGTCGTTTTTCCCATCGTAATTTATCGATCCTTAGCTCGACACGGCCATTAAGTTGTCGCCAGACAGTGTTTGTAACCCCGTTCTGCTTGAAAAACACTTAACTTAATAGCAGTGCTGCGAAGTATGGGAACGATTTACTTGGTTTATTCCCCTCCCCAATATGAAATCCAAACCCACCTTACGCCAGCTATTATTCCGCCCAGTGATCTTCGTTACCATTTCGCTTGGCTTATTAGTCATCGGCGAATTAGTGGCGATTGGTCGTATCACTTGGATGAATAATCAACGTCTGCACACCATCGAAACCGACATCGGCCAAGGTCGGCATTTGGAAGAAACTATTTTTGAATTGCTCAATCTGCAATTAAAACTCTCGGCTCACAAAGGCACTACCGATGCCGATAAAAGCCAAATTGTCGAAATTGAAAACCAGCTAATCGAAACCTTACAAAGCCATAGCAACCATACTTTTGAAGTGTCTGCCGATTTACGCAATTTGCAGGATGTGTTTGCCAAAGCGATTGAAGGCGATCAACAACAATTGACCAAAGCCTTGGAGCTAATCCGCCAAGTGCTGGATAAACAAGCGCAAGAAGAAGAAAAACTGTTGATTAATGTCGAGGATGATGGCCGTTTGGAACTGCAATTGGCGATTCTTTTGCCGTTGTTGTTATTCGGAATTAGTCGCTATTTCTTTAAAACCAATGTTTCCGAGCCTTTGGATTCGCTGAAAGACCTGTTATCTGGCCTTGCTGAAGGTGATATGCAACCGATTGAACGGGAAACTTCCGACCCTTTGCTACACGCCCTCTTCGACCGTTATAACCATTTGGTTTCGCGACTGCTTGAACTGGAACAAGAACATCTTAATTACACCTCTGCGCTGGAATTGCGCGTTAGGCAAACCAGTCACGCATTGTTAGAACAAAGTCAGCAATTAGCTAAAGCCGAGCGTTTTGCCGCCTTGGCGGAACTTGCCGCCAGCACTGCTCATGAATTACGCAACCCGCTGGCGAGCATTCAGCTGGCTTTAGAAAATATGCTGCAAGAATGCCAAGACAGCGACTTGGCAGAACGCTTGCAATTGGTTTACCAAGAGGTGCAACGTCTAACCCGTAATCTAAATGATTTGCTGGCTTCGGCGCGGAGTAGCACCGTGTCATCGCAAACCATTCAGGTTAAACAGGCGCTAGAGGAGTTATTACGATTATTAAAATATCAGGCGCAGGAGTCGATTAGTTTTAACTATGAAGTGGCGGATGATTTACAGGTATTTTTGCCAGAAAACGAGTTTCGGCAGGTGTTATTAAATTTATTGCTGAATTCGATTCAAGCGATAGGCGCAGGTAGCGGCACTGTTAGCATTGTTGCCCGTCGCGAAGGACAGCGTTTATTGTTAACGGTTAGCGATACCGGCCCCGGCTTTGATAGCGATTTTCTCAGACATGGGATTAGGCCGTTTGTGAGCTTGAAAGACGGTGGCACTGGCTTGGGGTTAAGCATGGTGCAACGCTTTGTTAAGGATCATCAGGGGCAGTTGAAATTAGAGAATGATGCAGCAGGTCATGCCAGTGTGACTTTGAACTTAGCAGTCGCCTAGCGCTGGCGATTTACTAAGCATTTTGCAAAGGAAACGCTAAAACCTGATCAATAGTTTTACTACCACTAGCTATCATTAACAAACGATCTATCCCTATCGCAATCCCACTACAATCCGGCAAGCCAGCGGCAAGCGCGTCAATCAATAATTGATCTTTGGCGACAGTAGCTAAGCCATGTTGTTGGCGATAGGCGATTTCTTGATCAAATCGCGCGGATTGTTCTTCGGCATCGGCTAATTCATAAAAGCCGTTACCTAATTCCATACCGTTAATTAACACTTCAAAGCGTTCGGCAATTCTTGGATCTTGGCTATTTAATCGCGCCAGCGATGATTGAATCGCGGGGTAGCTGTGAATTAACCAAATCGTGGCGGGAGTGAGTGCGGTTTGTACGCAGTGGCTAAATAGAAAGTCGAGCCATAAAGCATGATCATCGCCACATAAATGCGCGGCATCGACTAAGCCTTGTGTGAGGGCGTAAGTTTGATAAGCCTTAAGATTAAATGCCAAAGCATCTAAGCCAGTGATTTGTTGAAAAATTTGCTGATAGCTAATTTCAATCACGCCGAGTTGTTCTGGCAATACTTGCTGTAATAATTCAGCGACTTCGGCCATTAACTGCGGCAAATCGTAGCCGACTCGATACCATTCCAAAATAGTGAATTCAGGATTATGACTGCGACCGCTTTCGCCGTTTCTGAAGGCTTTGCAGATTTGATAAATACTGCCGGAACCTGCCGCCAATAGCCGTTTCATGGCAAATTCGGGCGAGGTTTGTAGGTAGAGCGTTGGATTTTGCGGGGGGTAACTAAACTGGCTAGAGAAGAAATCCAGCTGCGGATCCGTGCCTGTAGCACTGCACAACAGCGGGGTTTCAACTTCTAATACATCGCGTTCGGCAAAAAACTGGCGAATCTGGTTGAGCATTTGCGCCCGTAAACGCAAATGCTGCCAATCAGCAATCGGTTGCCAACGCTTAGTCACTTATTCTTTAACGCGAGAAACGTATTCACCGGTACGGGTGTCAACTTTAATCATTTCGCCAATTTGAACAAACAACGGTACACGAACCACAGCGCCAGTTTCTAAAGTTGCTGGTTTACCGCCGCCGCCAGAGGTATCACCTTTTAAACCTGGGTCGGTTTCGGTGATAGACAATTCGACAAAGTTAGGTGGTGTTACAGATAAAGGCGAATCATTCCATAAGGTCATGGTGCAAATATCTTGCTCTTTTAACCATTTAATCGCTTCTGAAACGGCATTTTTATCCGCTTCATATTGTTCACAGGTATCAGGCACCATGAAATGCCAGAACTCGCCGTCGCTGTACAAATATTGCATTTCGCGATCAACAACGTCCGCACCTTCTACGCTCTCGCCTGATTTAAAAGTACGCTCAATCACGCGACCAGTTTTCAGGTTTCTGATTCTAACGCGATTAAAGGCTTGGCCTTTGCCGGGTTTGACAAACTCGTTCTCAATGATTGAACAAGGGTCGTTGTCCAGCATAATCTTTAAACCGCCCTTAAATTCGTTGGTGCTATAAATCGCCATTTTTTCCTCGTGAAACAAACAATAGTCTGGCGATTATAATGGATATGATTTTTATT
>CAIZCB010000293.1 GCA_903931355.1 uncultured Pseudomonadota bacterium | reverse complement strand
TTGAATAATTAATGTTTCAGGCTTAACTGTTCGCATAATGATTATTTTTTAATTTCTATTCCATTTTGCATTTTTAGCTTGCCGTTTTTAATTTCTGTATTGATATTTTTAATTTCCGTACCAATATTTTGAATAACTAATGCACGACTACTAATATCTGTTCCCACTGTCGTATTCCGCATACCAAAGGTAGCGGTGGCTGTTCCTGTAACAGCGGTAGCTACCCCCGTTATGTTTGTAGTCACCCCAATCGTTGTCGTGTTCGTACCAATCATTGTGGTGTTGGCACCAATCATCGTGGTATTGACCCCAATCACATTAGTCGCAGCTCCTGTAATCGTTGTCGCAACACCATTAAAAGTCGTATTAACACCATTAAAGGTGGTATTGATGCCATTGAAGGCGCTGTTAACACCGTTAAACGTCGTGTTAACACCGTTGAAGGTTGTATTGACGCCGTTATGAGTTGTGTTGATACCGTTTTGAGTCATATTGATACCGTTAAATGTCATCGCGACATCACGATAGGCAATCGCCAAACCGATATGTTTAATGTCAACAGCAATATAGGTAACCGCATTTTTAGTCGTTGTGGTGGTAGTGGCAGCAACCTTAGTATTGAGATCCTGCGCAACCGAGATAGAGCTGTTACGTTCAATGGTACTTTGTAAATCCCGTTCAGCATGGATCATCACACGCTCAGCGCCTCTGGTGTCATCAAAGGTTAATTGGCTAGCGTGGTAATACTGACCGTGTCTAAGTGAACGCGACACAATGCCGGTATATCGAATCTCTTTGGGTAAATCATAAGGGGTTGGATTGTCACCGTTATAGACAATGCCAGTAACCAAAGGCCGATCCAGATCACCATCAACATAGGTAATCAACACTTCCTGCCCTACTCTCGGCATGGCAATCACACCCCAGCCTTTCCCTGCCCAAGCTTGTGATACTCGAATCCAGCAAGAGGCATCTTCTTCTACAGTTTTGTATCTATCCCAGTGAAAATGCACTCGAATTCGACCCAGTTTATCGGTATGGACTTCGGAATCTTTCGGGCCAACTACGGTGGCGCTGTGAATACCAGCCACTATCGGCTTTGGCGTCACGCATAATGGATGGAACACTTGATCATCAGCTAATGCCAAAAAGTTACAAGCGACATTAAGTCCCTGTAGTGATGTGCTATCTGGCCCATCTTGAATAAACGCCAGCTCACTAGCAGTCACAAAAAATCGACGATTACGATTCTGATCGGGATGGCCTTCCAAAGTAAACGCTTTACCGGTGGTTAAACCACGGGCATTACTTTGACCTTGTAATAGATGCGATTCGGCTTGATAAGCCTCCAAACGTAAACGTGCTAACCATTCGCCACGCGCTGTGTCGCGATAGCCGGCGGCATAATCGTAATATTCTAAGGTAATGCCAGCCAATGTTTGTTGAGCGACTTGAGCATCGCTATCGAGTCGATTACTCGGCACGTGGTAGTCAAAATCTCGTAAAGCGACGTTATTCGGTCTAATCCGCCGAGTACGTTGTAAACGCTGAATACCTTCACGACCTGGAAGTGCACGATTTTCTTCACCATCGGGTAAAAATCGCATGGTGCTATATGGCTCAACAAGGTCATCAAATCGTTGGGCATCTGATAAAACCACAACATGACGCTCGGCTTCATGTTCGACCCAAAAATAGATTCCCTCGTCTTCTAACAAGCGCTTGATAAACTGCAAATCAGTTTCACGATACTGCACACAGTATTCGCGCGGATCATAATTTTGCTGTAAGTCAAAGCGATAATCGGTACGGTGATGATTAACAAACACCTGCTCAACGATTTGCGGCACGGTCAGATTTTGAAACACCCGACAATTTTGATTTTCACCTAAAAACGATAGCCAACTCGATAAGTCCAGTGAATAGGTGTATTTATCACCCATTTGACCACTGTCATAACCAGCAAAAACATGGGTATGAAAGGTTCTAATTAGACCTTCACCCAAATCAATATCAATAGAAACGGTGTCGCCTAACAAGCCATCTAAATCCAAATCAGGATTTGGCGAAACCAGCTCTAATTGATAACTAGGTTCTTGCGAAAACTTTTCCTGTGCTTTTAAACTTAACGCGATGCAATCTTGGTCAAGCAAGGCACTACGTAATTGAATTAAGCGCATACTGCCTCCGTGGCTTGATCGTCAGTATCAATAGAAATCGCTTCACCAAAAGACAAGAATAAGGTTTGATCCGCCGACACTCTGACAATCGGTAAACTCTCACCTGCAGCTCTAGCATTCAACACAGCTTGAGCAATTGCCGGTACTACTTGTTGACGCAACATATCGCGAATCGCCCGCCCACTAGCCGGATGTTTAGCCACCGCATTAGCAATCCACTCCGCGACATTGTCATCCACTTGCAAAGTAGTACCGTTATCAGCCAAGCGCCGACTTAGCTCTGCAATCGCTTGTAGCGCGATATGGCTCAGTGCCGGAATATCCAGCGGTCTGAATGGCACAATTTGCATCCGCGCCAATAAAGCGGGTGCGAAACGGCTTTGCAGACGTTCGCGAGTCAAGACTTCCAAGCGACCTTGAGTAATCTCTGGATTCGCTAAACAGGCTGCCTCAATTTCGGCATCACCTAAATTACTGGTTAACAAAATCAAGCAATTGCGGAAACTAATCCGTCGCCCTTCGCCGTCTTCCATCCAGCCTTGGTCAAAGGCTTGATAAAAAATTTCGTGAATATCGCTATGGGCACGGTCAAATTCATCTAACAACAAAACCGAGTAAGGTCTTTGTCTGACTGCCTCAGTCATTCGCCCGCCTTTACCGTAGCCGACATAGCCAGGAGGTGCGCCCTTCAGGGTAGAAACGGTATGCGCTTCATGAAATTCATTCATGTTGAACTGAATCAAATTCGCTGCGCCTCCAAACAATAATTCCGACAAAGCCGATGCGGTTTGACTTTTACCGGTTCCGGTTGGGCCAGCTAACATCAAAACCCCTAAAGGCCGATGCGGCTCATTTAAGCCAGCACGCGAAACTTGCAAGGTTTTAGCAATGGCATGTAAGGCATCCGGTTGTCCATAAATCCGCGCTTGTAATTCCGACTCCAAAGCCACAATCCGCTGGGCATCATCGTTATCAAGCTGGGTACTCGGTACGCCAGTCCAATCAGACAACACTTCGGCAATCGCTTGTTGATCAACCCAAGGTTTCACCCATTGCATCGCGTTATCGGCATCAAAAGGCGTTAAGTCGATAACCTCTTGTTGATCACCGCTATTATTGGCTTTAGCGAAATCGGCTAACCATTGATTAACCTGTAAACGCTGTTTTTCCACCGATGCTTCAACGGCTAATACTTGCTGGTTTAAATCCAGACGTTGTTGCTGTAAATCTTCATCATCAGGCACCGACAAGCCCATGCGTCTATCATTAGCTCGCCAATGCAAGGCTTGATCGACTGTCAAAATTTGCTGTCCCAAGCGCTCTAATTCGCTAGGCGCAGTACTTTGGCTCATGGCTACTCGTGCACAAGCGGTATCCAGCAAACTGATTGCTTTATCAGGCAACTGCCGACCCGGCAAATGCCGACGCGACAAACTCACCGCTGCAGCTAATGCGGTATCGGAAATATGAACACCGTGATGTTTGGCAAATTTTGGCGCAATCACCCGCAACATAGACAAGGCACGGTTATCATCCGGCTCATCAATCGCAACCGATTGAAAACGACGGGTTAAGGCTGCATCCGGCTCAATAAACTGTTTATATTCAGACCAAGTGGTCGCGGCGACCATTCGTAATTGACCTCGCGCCAACATCGGCTTGATTAAATTCACCGCGTCACCGGTTCCGGCACTGCCACCAGCACCAATCAAGGTATGAGCTTCGTCGCAAAACAAAATAATCGGATCAGGTGAAGCAATCACCGCATCCATCACCGAACGCAGTCTTTGTTCAAATTCACCGCGAGCACTGGCACCGGCTTGTAAACGAGTAATATCCAAAGCCCAGACTTTGGCCTGACTTAAACCAGCTGGCACCAAGCCTGCTTCAATTCTTTGCGCCAAGGCTTCAACCACCGCAGTTTTACCGACCCCAGCCTCACCGACCAAAATCGGATTGTTCTGCCGTCTGCGTAGCAAAATATCGATCACCGAACGTAATTCATCATCACGCCCCACCACCGGATCAAGTTCGCCACGTTTAACTTGATCGCTTAAACAGGTTGCCCAATTGGCCAGTGCTGATGACTCATCGCCTTGCTCGGTAATACTGGCGCTAGTAACAGAAGTGGTTAACGCCGCTTCATTAGCCTCAGGCCATTGCGCCGCTAAACTTTCGTAGCGCTCAATGATTTGGTCAACATTAATTCCAGCAAGTACCGCTGAATCGAGTTGATGAAACCAGCGACGAGTCGAATCGTCATCCAGCCAAGCCAGTAATAAATGTCCAGAACGCACTTTGGCAGCCGGTGCCACTACCTGACTCCAAGTAATCGCTGGCGCCACGCTGCGCTCTAAAATCGGTGATAAATCCCGCAAAGAATCACCCGACTCTCTGACCCGACTTAAACTGTTTTCGATACGATGTTGGACAACCGATAAATTGCACCCCAACTCCGACAGCAACAAAGCAATATCGCTAGTGCTATGGCGTAATAAACTCAACGCCCAATGATCAAGATCAACAAACGCATGGCGTCGCGACCGTCCTAGTGCAGTGGCATCAATTAATGTCGAGTATGGCGTTTGGCCTAAGC
>CAIZCB010000292.1 GCA_903931355.1 uncultured Pseudomonadota bacterium | reverse complement strand
TATTTCCGGTAGCCTCAATGATCCGCACTTTCGCTTTGAATCATTTATTGCCGATGCCTTTGGCAATCTGATCACCAAAGTCGCTGCCTCGCCTTTCACTGCTTTGGGTTCTTTGCTGGATCAAGATCGCGATTACAGTGCCGTCAAATTTAAGCCTGGCAGCAGTGAATTAAGCGCTGAGGAAATCAGCAAACTCGATCAACTCGGCAAAGCTTTAAATACTAAAGCTGAGCTAAATATCGAAATTAAAGGCGTGTCTTTCCAAAACCAAGATTGGTCAGCAATTCGTTTTGATGCGATTTTGGAAATTTTACGCAAAATGAAATCCGGTGAATTACGCGATCAAGGTCAAAAAATTCGCTCTGAATACATCGAATTATCCGACTCTGAATACAAACGATTACTGGTCAAATTCTTTAAAGAAGTATTTCCTTTAGAACCCGTCGAAGTGTCTTTATTCGGCACACCAAAACTTAAAAGCCAACCTAATGCCGACTTTTATGTTCTTGCTCGGGAAAAATTGGAATCAGCGATGCCACCCGAATCTCAGCGTCTGAATGATTTAGCTATCAGCCGAGCCAATAGCATTGCTAAGTATTTGATCGAAAAATGCCAGGTCAATCGCGATAGCATTTATATTTTAGCTACCGAACTGAACACCACTGAAAACCATGAAATCATCTCGGTATTGTCGCTAAATGCTAGCCCTTAATCGGTTTGTACTATAATCGCGACTAAACCGAGCTGAAGCAGTTAAACTGTTTAACATTATCGAATTTGTGATCAGGGAGAAAACAATGAAAAGCCGATTTGCACATTATTTTTCAATACTTAGCTTAGCGATTGTCTGCTTATTTGCACCAAAGATAGCATCGGCACAATCACTAACCTCTTGCACCATGACCTACAACCTAAGTGGCTTTTCTTTTATTTATAAGCAATATGACGGCATCGGTAACATTAGCTGCAGTAACGGTGAACGTGCACAAGTGGCTTTAGCCTCAAAAAGCATTGGTTTTACGCTGGGAAAATCTGAAATTCAGGGGACAGGTGTGTTTTCGGAAGTCAAAAACATTAACGAGATTTATGGTAGCTATGCGGCACTAGAAGGACATGCTGGTGCGACCAAATCGGTAGATGGACAAGTTCTAACCTGCGGTGAAATTTCTTTAGCCTTATCCGGCAATGGTCGAGGCGTCGATATTGGCGTTACGATTGGGGCGCTAACCATTTCTCGACGATAATATTTTTTAACCCTGTCTTATAGATTAACAACATGGCGTTTAATCACATCACTAAACGCCATAATCACTTCATATCATTCTTATTGCTGTTGGATTTTAATTATCCTGACACAGCCAAAACTTTAAAAAATCATCAATGACATCAAACCACGATCAGGAAACTGATTTCAAAACCCTCCAAGATCCTCACGCTCAGCGCGAAGCTGAAAAATATGAAAACCCAATTCCTAGCCGCGAATTGATTCTGCAATTAATTCAAGAAAGCGGCAAACCCTTAAGACGCCAACAAATCGCTCAACAATTTGCCTTGGAATCTGCCGACGATTTAGAAGCCCTACGCCGCCGTTTACGCGCGATGGAACGTGACGGACAAGTGTTGTTTAACCGTCGTCAAAAATATTGCTTATCCGAAAACCATAACAGCATTAGCGGTCGAGTGTTAGGCCATCCCGAAGGCTTTGGCTTTCTAAAACCCGATGACGGTAGCGAAGATTTATTCATCTCACCACGCGAAATGAAAGCCTTGATGCACAACGACCGCGCTAAAGTGCGAGTTTCTGGCATCGACCGTAAAGGCCGCCGTGAAGCCACCGTGGTCGAAATTCTGGAACGCAACACCCATCAAGTCGTCGGTCGCTTTTTTGTCGAAGGCAAAGTCACTTATGTGATGCCGGACAATAAAAAAATGGCGAAAGAAGTATTAATTGCTTCGGAAGACACGGGTGGCGCGAAAAAAGGTCAAATCGTGGTGGTCGAGATTGTTCAACAACCAACTCAACATTGCCAACCGCTAGGCCGCGTCACCGAAGTTTTGGGGATGCACATGGCCCCTGGCATGGAAATCGAAATGGCGATTCGTTCTTACGAACTGCCTAATGTTTGGCCAAATGCTTTACTTGATGAAATCAAATCGCTAACACCGGAAGTACCGGAAGCGGCCAAAGAAGGTCGTGAAGACATTCGTCATTTACCGCTGGTAACTATCGACGGCGAAGATGCTCGCGATTTTGATGATGCGGTCTACGCGCAAAAAACTGCGAAAGGCTGGAAGCTATTAGTCGCGATTGCCGACGTGTCGCACTATGTTCATGTCGATACCGCTTTGGATATCGAAGCACAAAGCCGCAGTACCTCGGTTTACTTTCCAGAAAAAGTGATTCCGATGTTGCCAGAAATTTTGTCGAACGGTTTATGTTCGCTCAATCCGCATGTTGACCGCTTATGTATGGTTTGTGAGTTATTGGTCAACGATGAAGGTGTTGTCACTCGCTCGCGGTTTTTTGAAGCAGTCATGCGTTCTCATGCCCGTTTAACTTACACCCAAGTGGCAAAAATGCTGGTGGAAGGTGATCAAAAATTGGCAAATCAATATGCCGAATTGATGCCGCACTTAACCACTATGTATCGCTTGTATCAAACCATGCGTCGCCAACGTGAAGTACGCGGGGCAATGGATTTTGATACCCAAGAAACTAAGATTGTGTTTGGCGAAAATCGCAAAATTGAGCAGATTGTGCCGGTAGTCCGTAATGATGCCC
>CAIZCB010000291.1 GCA_903931355.1 uncultured Pseudomonadota bacterium | reverse complement strand
TAGCAACCTTCCCATTTATTAAAGAACGTATCGATGCAGGAACATTAACCTTGCATGGTTGGTATTTCGATATTGAAAGTGGAGTTATGTCTGCTTATGATCCAAAAACATTAAAATTTTCACCATTATTATAATTTTTTACAAACTGCTTAAGGAAAAACGATGTCATTAAGTAACGTGCCTGCGGGCAAAGATGTGCCAAATGATTTTAACGTCATTATTGAGATTCCAATGCGTGGCGAACCGATCAAGTTTGAAGTGGATAAAGATTCTGGAGCGATTTTTGTCGATCGCTTCATGGGTACTTCTATGCATTACCCATGTAACTATGGTTACATCCCACAAACGCTTTCAGAAGATGGTGACCCAACCGACGTGCTTGTCATCACACCTATTCCATTGCAACCTGGTGTTGTGATTCGTTGCCGCGCCATAGGCGTATTGATGATGGAAGATGAATCGGGTATGGATGCAAAAGTATTGGCTGTGCCAGTTGATAAAATCTGCCCGCAATACAAAAACGTACAAAGCTATAAAGACATCCCTGACTTCCAATTAGCACCAATTGCCCATTTCTTTGAGCATTACAAGGATTTGGAAAAAGGCAAATGGGTGAAGGTAGGTGAGTGGCAAGGTGTGGATGCTGCTAAAGCTGAAATTGTTGCAAGCGTGGCACGGGCGCAATAATTAAAAAAACTTAGGTTTTTCGATACAACAATGGCCACTTTCAAGTGGCCATTTTTTAAGTGCGTTTAGATAGTCTAGATAAGACATTGCCAAGCTCGGAGCCTTCTAACTGTGTGGCTAAAGATTTCAGAGTGGTAGCGGCATTTTCGCTGATGTGGCGAGAAGGTTTTGCTACTTTATCTTGTTTGGACTGAACATCCACCTGGACCCTGATTGAAGTTACTTCCACGCCTTGCTTTTGTAATTTGCTAATAAGGCTGGGCAATAACAGCTTAATTTTAGCGGCAATTGCACCATTTTCAACATGCACAGTCAGACGTTTGTGCTGAATATTGCCTGCTTGCGTATACGGCTTGAGTTGAATGGGGATGATTTCGTTCCAAATTTTTTGAATAGAAGTCAGTTCTTTGGCTTTTTCAGCTAATTTAAAGAGTGCGCTATTTTTAAGTATTGCATTGATTAATTGCAAAATTAAGACCTCGCACAAGTGTAATTAAAAAATGTTAGTTTATTATATTTAATATTATATCCCCTGCTAGTATGTTCGTGTTTTAACTGTGATTTTAATGGCTGACGAGAGTCGGCTTGATTATGGTAAAATCACCAAAATTTATTTTTAAGTCAACCTTAAAGAAAGCTCCGCAGTAGCGGAAGTTGGTGTCACTGTATGTTATTTAAGCTTTTTAGAAAATTATTCGGTAGCCGTAACGATCGTCTAGTGAAGCAATACTTTGAGCAAGTGGCTGTTATTAATGCCCTTGAGCCTCAGATGCAGGCATTAAGCGATGAGCAACTGCGCGCTAAAACAGAGGAATTCAAAGCCCGTTTTCAAGCGGGTGAAACACTAGATCAGCTTTTGCCTGAAGCATTTGCTGTTGTACGCGAGGGCGGTCACCGCGTATTCCAAATGCGCCATTTCGATGTGCAAATGATTGGCGGTATGGTCCTAAATGCTGGCAAGATTGCCGAAATGCGCACAGGTGAAGGTAAGACTTTGGTGGCGACATTGCCTGCTTATCTCAATGCGCTGACAGGTAAAGGTGTTCATGTCATCACCGTGAATGATTATTTGGCTAAACGCGATGCAGAGTGGATGTCTAAACTTTATAACTTCTTGGGTTTGACGGTTGGTATCAACCTTTCACAAATGCCGCATAATGCAAAACAGCAAGCGTATGCTGCAGACATCACCTACGGTACTAATAACGAATTTGGTTTCGATTATCTGCGCGATAACATGGTGTACACAGCTGAGGAGCGTGTACAACGCAGTCTAAGCTATGCCTTGATTGACGAAGTAGATTCGATTTTGATTGATGAGGCGCGTACACCGCTCATTATTTCTGGCCAAGCCGATGATGGTGTCAATTTGTATAGTCAAATCAATGCTATTGCTGGGCAGCTAGTTCGTCAAACAGAAGAAGAAGGCGATGGCGATTACTGGGTTGATGAAAAAGCACAGCAAGTAATTCTATCCGAGCTTGGTCATGAGCATGCAGAACATTTGCTAGAGAAGTCTGGCTTATTGGTTGAAGGCGCAAGCTTGTACGATGCCGCAAGTATCAGTTTGGTGCATCATTTGTACGCGTCTTTACGCGCCCAATCATTATTTCACAAAGACCAGCACTATGTTGTGCGTGACGGTGAGATTGTAATTGTGGATGAATTCACAGGTCGTATGATGACTGGTCGTCGTTGGTCTGATGGTTTGCATCAAGCAGTGGAGGCTAAAGAAGGCGGGAGAGCCCGAAGGCCACGAAAGCGACGCCGGCGGCGACCAGCGCCGCGACGATCATCCTCGAGCGGGCTTCTTCGTCGCCCCGAATTTCGCCTGAATTTCGGTCAATTCGTCCTCGGAGTACTGCCGGATCGTGGAGATGATCGCCGTCGGGAACGTCCATTTCCCGACGTGGCGGCGCCCCTCAATCGATTGCGCCCAGAACGTCAGCGCGGCGACCTGATCGCGTCCAGAAGCCGACCAATCGGCGATGATCCGGGCGGCCTCGGCGGGGATCACCCGGAAGTTGAACTGCTGGTCCTTCAGGGTGATCACCGAAAGGATCGCCAGGGAGGTG
>CAIZCB010000290.1 GCA_903931355.1 uncultured Pseudomonadota bacterium | reverse complement strand
GTACTCTGTTGCTACTTCAGTTGTGCCGTGTTTACGGGCAATGTCTTCAACCACAGTCACAGGCGGCTCAGCTAAAACACTGAATGATGGGGTAACCACTTCATATTTATCAGCACCAAATTCTTTCAATACTAAATACGCTTCGTTTTCCCAAGTGATCAACACATCACCAATTTCACGTTCAGCGAAAGTCGTTGTCGAACCACGCGCACCAGTATCTAAAACAGAAGCGTTTTTAAACAATTTACGCAAAAACTCTTTCGCCGCGTCTTCGTTGTTGCCATTGTGTTTCAAAGCATAACCCCAAGCAGCCATATAGTTCCAACGCGCACCGCCAGAGGTTTTAGGATTTGGTGTCACGATGCTAACGCCGGTTCTAACCAAATCATTCCAATCTTTGATTTTTTGTGGGTTACCTTTACGCACCACAAACACCATGGTTGAAGTATAAGGCGAGCTATTGTTAGGTAACTGACTTTGCCAGTTTTCTGGAATCAACTTACGACGGGTATGCAGCTGATCAATATCGTATGAAATCGCCAAAGTGACTACGTCGGCCTCTAAACCATCTAATACAGCACGAGCTTGTTTACCGCCGCCACCATGGGATTGTTTAACATTGACTGTATCGCCAGTTTTTTCTTTCCAGTATTTAGCAAATAATTCGTTGTACTCTTTATAAAACTCACGAGTTGGATCATAAGAGACATTCAACAAATTAATTTCAGCCGCATTAACCACACCAGCAACGCTGAATACTAGCAAGCTTGCTGCTAAGGATTTAAGTAAAGTTCTTTTCATGTGTAAAACCTATTTAAGTTAATTAATCGTTTGAAGGAATGAAATCCCTGTTGTCAATTCCGCATCCTTGCGGAAACTCGGTTAGATTTTTATCCCTAATCCACTGAGCTTTAAGGTCCTTTTGTATGACTAACTAAATTTAGAATGCCAATTGGAAACGGGTACCGAAGACTTTTTCGGTTGCTCGGTCTTTAACACTTGCTGTGGTGCCTGCACCACCGCTGTAATAAGTCTCTTCGTAATCGGCTCTGATAATCGCATTACGATTTAAGAACCAGTTAACACCCAACGCCCAAGAATCGGCTTTACTGATACCTTTTGCAGGATCGATAAAGGTGAAGGTATCTTTATCAACAAACAATTGACTCCAACGCGCCGCGACTTGGAAAGCACCCCAAGTACCTTGAGTCGGATCAAAGTTTTGAATTGGTTTAACGCCTTGGAATGTTGCATCTTCACCAGTTAACACATAAGAAGCTTGTACTTGCCACGCTCTATTGTTTTGATTAACAGTTTTAGCTGCACCGGTTTTATTTGAACCAGATAGTCCCTGATTTGAAACCACGTATTCCCCCATCAAACCATAAGGTCCTGCATACCAATAAGCTTGTGGATATAAGCGTGTGTGAATTCCCTCACCTACAGGCGCTGCATTAGCAACACCACCCACTTTGTATGTTGATGTGTAATCTAATATCGAAGTTTGCCCCACAGGACTACTTAATTTGTTTAAAGCTAACCCTGTTGGATGTGAAAAACTACCAGCGATACCTAAGCCCAAGCCTTCTAACCAATCATAGCCAGAGTGTTGGAATGGATGCGCCCAAATACGACCATCAAACTCTTTATCATCAAAAGTACCAGCAGAGTTTTTATCTAAACTGCCGCTATCACCAGAGCCATTAAATACACCTAATTGATAGCTGACGAAGTTTTTGAAATCAACTGGCCCACCGTATTCTGCTTTATAGCCAGGTTTAGCAAATTCGCCATGCAACATAATACCGACGTCACGGTTGTTAGCTAAGTAAGTTGGGAAAGCACGCTCTAAGAACATACCATCCGCATCACCTTGTAAACGCTCTAAACTAAGTGGTGTTTTTTGTTTACCTACAGTTAAACCAGCATACGATTTATAGGCATAATCTAAATAAGCGTCTGGCAAAATATTAGTAGCAGCAAAATCAGGCATGATTTTGAAATAGATATTGTCGAAAAACTTACCCTCCAACCAAACACGCGCCTGCTTCAACTGAAATTGATCTGAGATACCTGGTGAACCACCGGCTGCTGCGCGATTTCTTCCGTTATCATCAGCCCAGAATCTACCATCCGCCTGAACAGCACCACGAATTTTTACTTGATGCTTACCATCTTGCGAAGAGATACTAAAGCCCTCACCATCAGCATTAAACTTTGGCAATTTCAACGCATTAGCCGCAGTTACTTCCTGTTCAACCTCAAATTTACGTTCCAAGGTATTAATTTTACCTTTCAACTTTTCAACTTCTGGACTTGGTGCCGCAACCGCTGTTGGCGCAGTCGCTTGTTCAAATTTTTCCAAACGGCTTTCTAATTCACGAATTCTTTGTTCTAAAGCATCCGCACTAGCTGCTTGAACATTTGAGATACCGATTAAAGCAAGGGTAATTCCACTTACCAATGCAGATTTTCTAAAAATTGCCATGTGTTGTTCCTCTTTCTGATAACACTTCCGGTTTGCCGGTCAGTTGTTGCTGATATAGTTTTTTAAATTTATTCACCGGCTGTCCGGTAGATTTAATTGATTCTGTCTAATTTGATGAATTAGCTTGCGTTCTTTTGCTCAATCCGAAAGCGTTCGCGTTTATCAATTTGCACAATACGTCCATCATGAATAACCACTTCGATTGATCCAAAACGTATTTCTTGTAAAAGTGATGCGATGTGCAAAGCAATTTCCTTGTTATCATCAGTTTTTAAAACATTGCCACCAAATCCGCTGGACATATAACCTCCTATCGAAAAATCACTACGAATAAATCTTTACTGTTATTAATTATGCTAATAACTGTTGTGAAAATGATACAAGCGTAAACAAGTAATTGGAAACGATATAAATAGAATTGAATATCGATAAAATCGATTTTAGGAAGAAAATGGGCATAAAAAAGCCGCTATCTAGTTAAAGACAGCGGCTTTTTGAAAACTGCTTAGAAATAGCAGTTTAAGAATAATGAGCAGAACTAGCGATTAGCTCTTTAATAAAGTATTTTATATAATCAGGCAAAAACATCTGTTTTAAGTAAGCTATTTTTGTAACTGATTTCGGTATTAAATGCCCTAAATCGATGACTTGCAAATCGCTATCAATAATAGGTTCGTAAGACATACTAGCAATAATCCCTACGCCTAACCCAAGTCTTACATAAGTTTTAATAATGTCAGAATCAGCCGCCGATAAAGTAATATCTAATCGTTGCCCTGCATTTTTAAAAGCTTTTTCGATATTAGACCGCCCTGTAAAGCCCGGCGAATAAGTCAAAATTGGAAAAGATGCCAAACGGCTTAAAGTAATATCACCCTGTGCTAAAGGATGATCTTTGGGCACAACCGCAACGTGATGCCACTCATAGCATGGCTGTACCACCAATTTTTCGTCTTCATCCAGTTTTTCAGTACAAATCGCCAAATCAGCCCGATGATGATGGAGATTATCTATTAAATTATCGGGCGAAGACTGCACCATATAAATTTTGATGCCAGGATATTTGTCCCGAAAACGCTGAATTGGTATCGGTAATAAATATTTAGCTTGGGTATGAGTGGTGGCAATATGTAAAGCGCCGTTGCGGTTATCACGAAAATCATCAGCAATCGCTTGAATATTCTTTTTCGCTAAATTAATCCGCTCAACTTCTTGCATTACCCGCTCACCCAGCGGGGTTAAACCTAATAGTTTTTTTCCGTGTCGCTCAAATAAAGGTGAACCCAGTTCTTCTTCAAATAATTGTAATTGACGACTCGCAGCCGATTGAACGACATTTAATTTTGCCGCGGCTTTCGACTGGTTGTAATTGGTTTCCTGCAATATACGCAGTAATTCCAGCTGATTAAGATTCATATTGATTCACTACCTTGTGGATTTATTGGCTCAAAAAATTAATTAAACCAATGCGCTTGTTTAATATTAACAACAACTTTATCGCCACGATTGAGATTTAATTGTTTAAATCGCTCATTGGGCATTTCGGCGAATAAGCATGAGTTTCCACCTTTCACTTGCGGATTAAATAATTCAATCCGAATCGTTGCGCCTAAATGCTGCCAATCTTTTAATAAAACTGGCGAATCAGAATTAATACTGGCTTTTTGTAAATCAATATTATGTGGACGAACATGAGCAACCGCACCGTGCCGATTATCGGCGCTAATACCTGCGCTGACCAACCAAGCCATGTCATTTTGTTCGACATTAAGAATATTGGTTTGACCAATAAATTTAGAAACAAAGGCATTAGCAGGATGATCGTAAATCTCCGCTGGCGCACCTTGTTGTTCAATTTGCCCTTGGTTTAGCACCACCACTTGACTCGCCACTTCCATCGCTTCTTCTTGGTCGTGAGTCACAAAAATGCTGGTCACATGCAGTTCTTGGTGCAAATTCCGCAACCATTGACGCAAATCTTTACGAACACTGGCATCGAGCGCACCAAATGGTTCATCCAATAACAACACATTCGGTTCAACCGCTAAAGCCCGCGCCAATGCAATCCGCTGACGCTGACCACCGGATAATTGATCAGGAAAACGGTCTGCCAACCAACCCAATTGCACCAAATCCAACAAAGATTGCACTTTCTTCGCAATCACTGCTTCGCTCGGACGTTCTTTTTTCGGTTTAACCCGCAAACCAAAAGCCACGTTATCAAACACCGTCATGTGACGGAACAACGCATAATGCTGGAATACAAAACCAATGCCGCGATGACTAACATGTTCAGCAGTTTTATCTTCACCGTTTAACAACACCTGCCCTTGGTCTGGCGCTTCTAAACCGGCAATAATCCGTAACAAAGTGGTTTTGCCGCAACCCGATGGCCCCAATAAAGCGACTAACTCACCTTCTGGAATTTCCAAATTAACATTGTGTAACGCTGCAAACTGCCCAAAGTTTTTGCTGATGTTTGATAATAAAATGCTCATGGACTTCTCAAATAAATATATTCGTATAGATGTGGCGATTAAAGACTAATCCAGTCTTTAGCCTTTACCCTGCTTCCATTCCAAGAAGCTTTTCAAAATTAAAGTAACGATAGCTAACGCCGCTAGAATCGAAGCACTGGAAAACGCACCAATCACATCGTATTCGTTGTAGCTTACTTCGATATGCAATGGCAGCGTGTTGGTTAAGCCACGAATATGACCCGATACCACCGACACCGCGCCAAACTCACCCATCGCACGCGCGTTACATAACAACACGCCGTATAACAAAGCCCATTTGATATTAGGCAAAGTCACCAGAAAAAAGGTTTTCCAACCACTTGCACCTAAAGACAAGGCCGCCTCTTCTTCCTCGAAGCCCATTTCTTGCATCAACGGAATCAGTTCACGCGCAACGAAAGGAAAGGTAATAAAAATGGTGGCCAAAATGATTCCCGGCGTAGCGAAAATCACTTTGATGTCGTGCGCTGATAACCACTCACCAAACCAACCTTGAGCACCGAACATCAACACGAAAATCAAACCCGAAATCACCGGTGAAACCGAAAAAGGCAAGTCAATCAAAGTGGTCAATAAGCTTTTGCCGCGAAAATCAAAACGGGTAATCGCCCAAGCGGCGGCAATACCAAACACGGTATTCAAAGGCACGGTGGCAACCGCGACTAATAAAGTCAATCTAACTGAGGCCAGCGCATCAGGATCTGACAAGGCGTGAATATAAGCATCCAAACCTTTGGAAAATGCTTGGTACAAAACCAAAACCAACGGCGCACATAAAAACAGCAAGATAAAAGCCACCGCAATACTGGTCAGCGTCACCCGCACCCATTTTGGATCATTTAAAGCGCTGCGACTGGCTTGGCCATGAGCGTCTACTAACGTATGCATAAACTCAATCCCTCTTAATTTTGACCTGAACGACGACGCGCCCAAAGTTGCAGCAAGTTAATCAATAGCAACAATACAAACGAAATCACTAACATGGTTAAGGCAATCGCTGTCGCACCTGCGTAATCGTATTGTTCCAGCTTGGTGATAATTAACAGCGGCACGATTTCGGAAATGTAAGGCAGATTACCAGCGATAAAAATCACCGAACCATACTCGCCAACGCCACGGGCAAATGCGAGTGAAATGCCGGTTAACAGGGCTGGAAAAATGTTAGGGAAAATGACTTTATTGAAAGTCACTAAACGACTGGCACCTAGACTGGAAGCCGCTTCTTCCATCGTAGTATCGAATTCTTGCAACACCGGCTCGACAGTTCTGACCACAAACGGAATACCGATAAAGATTAACGCCACCACTATCCCCAATGGCGTATAAGCAACTTTGATACCAAAGTTATCCATTAACCAACGACCTAAAAAGCCACTTGGCTGATAAATCGTTGCTAACACCACACCAGCTACTGCGGTTGGCAAAGCGAAAGGCAAGTCAATCACCGCGTCTAAAAGTCGCTTACCGCTAAAGCTGTAACGCACTAATACCCAAGCGATAATAAAACCAAAAATCCCCGCGACTATCGAGGCAATAAAGGAAGTTAAAAAACTCACTCTAAATGAAGCGATGATGCGTTGGTTAGTAATAATGGCTAGGTAATCATCAAAGTTCAGCTGCAAACTTTTAAAAACCAGTGTGCTAAGCGGGATCAACACAATCAACACCAAGTAAATCAAGGTGAATGACAGCGCTGGTTTAAATCCCGGCATGATCCTACTTTGTTTCATAGCGTAATCTCGTTCTCATATCTGATTAGACGATGGAATAATAGAGAACTAAGCAGATAAGGTGAAATGATATAAATAGAAATGATTATGAAGTAATACGATATTTGATTTTGTCAGTCGGCAACAAACACCCAGCCAAACGTACAGGAAGTGAAGGTTATGAAAACCAACAGTTGGCGAGCTAAAGCGGCTAAAAAATATAAAGCAAGGAGACGTGATATGGATTCGGATGAGGCAGTCAGTATTTTTTGCTAAACGGCTTACCAAAAGCTGCTGAGCAAACAGCTTCATTCTAAATTGGGCTATATGCCACCTAAAGCCTATAAACTAAAATTTGTCGTAGTGATCTGTCTGAAAAATAGATGCGTTAGTGCTACAAAATTGTCCCAAAAATTTAATATTAGTTAATTTAATTAACTAAAACAACACTAAGCCATTGATTTTAATGGCGTCCCAGAGAGGATTCGAACCTCCGACCTGCCCCTTAGGAGGGGGCTGCTCTATCCTGCTGAGCTACCGAGACAATAAAAAATGCCGATTTTATCACACGGCAAACAAGCCAAACTCTTATAAAAAACCTATTTAATCAACGCCCCATCAAACCCTAATTGCCGCCATGCCTCGTACAAGGCAATCGACACTGTATTGGATAAGTTCAAACTACGGCTTTCCGCCTTCATCGGTAGATAGAGTTTCAAATCGGCGGGGTGCTGGTCTAAAAACGTCGCAGGCAAGCCGCGACTTTCTGGGCCAAAGATTAAAGCGTCGCCCTCTTGAAAGCTGACATCGCTAAACACTTTGCTGCCTTTAGTGGTTAAGGCAAACAAGCGCTGAGGTTGGGCGCGTTCAAGATAATCTTGTAAATTGGCGTATTGCCGAATATTGACCCACTCGTGGTAATCCAGCCCAGCCCTGCGTAAACGCTTGTCATCGAGCTGAAAACCTAGCGGTTGGATTAAATGCAAATGCGCGCCAGTGTTGGCGCACAGGCGGATAATATTGCCGGTGTTGGCCGGAATTTCCGGCTCAAACAACACAACATCAATCATGGTAGTTCCTTGTTATTTTTTATCGACATCAATCGGCGTTAAGTGCCAGATGTCGCGATTATATTCGCTGATGGTTCTATCGGTGGAAAACTTGCCGCTGGCCGCCGTGTTGAGAATGCTTATTTTGGTCCATAGTTCTTGGTCGCGATAAACGGCTTCGACTCGTTGTTGAGCAT
>CAIZCB010000289.1 GCA_903931355.1 uncultured Pseudomonadota bacterium | reverse complement strand
TATAGGCCTAAAAAACACTGCCTTGATCAAATATTTTAGATATTTCTTCATTCTCGACATTTACCAAGCCCTAACTTGGTTAATTCAGCCATCGCTTCAACTGATCTATCGATCAATACGGGCTGAGCCATAACCCATTCACTAAATTTTTTAAGGCCAGATCTAATCTCAATGCTAGCTCGAAACCCCAGTTGTTTTTCTGCAATCGCCATATCCGCATAACAATGTCGAATATCACCCGAACGGAAATCACCACTAATATTCAGTTGTGATGAACTATTTAATAATTGCCTTAAAAGATTTGCTACCTCCCAAACTGTAGTTGGTATACCACTACCAACATTAGCAACTGTAAATCTGGGCAACTCTTTTTCTAATGCTAATTGAATAGATCGAACCACATCACTAACATGAATAAAATCTCGGCTTTCTTGTCCATCCTCAAATATATTAATCGGTAAATTTTGACGCATTCGGTTAGAGAAAATCGACAAAATGCCTGTATAGGGATTACGTAACGACTGACGCTCGCCATAAACATTTTGAAACCTTAAAGCCACCACTGTTAAGCCATAAGCTTCAGCCATAATTCGTCCAAGACTCTCATTGGCTAATTTAGTAGCCGCATAGATAGAAGCGGGTGAAGGTAGACTATTCTCCGGCGTTGCAATTAGGGTTATTGCTTCGCCATTTGGTCCTAATGGTTCAAATTGACCATTTTGTAAACGTAACGGATCTCTGGAGCTAGGCACAAACATTTGCTTATCTAACAAATAAGCTCCTTCTCCATAAATTGCGCGGCTAGAGGCTAACACAACACGCTTTATATGGCGATGCTTAGTAACTATCGCCTCAAACATTGCGGCGGTAGCTTGCTGATTAACATCATAGTAATGGGCTACTTGATACATGGATTGCCCAGTACCCGTTTCAGCTGCAAGATGAACTACCGCATCTGATTGCGCTAAAGCTTTATCCATTGCTTCTGCGTTTCTAATATCAGCATGGATAAAGTCAACAGATTGGCGATTATCTTTTAACTTAGTCAAATCTAGCGACGACATTTCACCATGAATTTGTGGACTCAAATTATCCACGATGGTCACGCTATGTTTATTTTGTAGTAACGAATCCACTAGCCATGAGCCAATGAATCCTGCCCCACCAGTAACAAGAACTTTCATCATTCTATTCGCGAGAAATCCTCAAAAATCGAGGCGATAGCACTCACCAACTAGGCGAACCTTCTCGCTGCTCCTTATTTTTTGCTATCGTTAATTGAAATCCACAGGGCTTGAGACAAATACAGTAGCGTTTGTTTTATTTTGCCATCATCGCTTGAATTAAGAGTAATGGTTAAAACATTAACACTTTTTAACGCCATGTGAAATAGAAAGCCATCATATCCCCCTATTCTATTCATGAATTAGCTCTTGCGTTTTTGCAGCATAACTGTCGATTTATTTGGTTTTATCCACAGCCCCTTATTTTTTAAGCGAAAAAACGCGATAATAAGCAATTGATATACCAACTAATTCAAGCACAATGACAACTGAAATCATCACCGAAGCGAATAGACGCCGTACTTTCGCTATCATCTCCCACCCTGACGCAGGTAAAACTACCATCACTGAAAAACTGTTACTGTTCGGAGGTGCCATTCAGTTGGCTGGCTCGGTCAAAGGTCGTAAAGCCGCGCGCCACGCCACTTCTGACTGGATGGAGATGGAAAAAGAACGGGGGATTTCGGTCACTACCTCGGTGATGCAGTTTGATCATAACGATTGCATCATCAATCTGCTCGACACCCCAGGCCACGAAGACTTTTCGGAAGATACTTACCGAACTTTGACTGCAGTTGACTCAGCGTTAATGGTGATCGACGTTGCAAAAGGCGTTGAGGATAGAACCATTAAATTGATGGAAGTCTGCCGTTTGCGTGATACGCCAATTCTGACTTTTATCAACAAACTCGACCGCGAAGGCCGCGAGCCGATTGAGTTATTGGACGAAGTCGAAACAGTTTTAAAAATCCAATGTGCGCCAATGACCTGGCCAATCGGCATGGGCAAACGCTTTAAAGGGGTTTACCAACTTTATAAAGACGAAATTTTGCTATTCAGCCCACACCACGGTGGCCGGATCGCTAAAGCTGAAATCATTAAAGGCTTAGATAATCCAAAATTAGACGAATTACTTGGTGATCAAGCCGCTGAACTACGTGATGAAATTGAATTGGTAAAAGGCGCCAGCCACGAATTTGATTTACAAAAATATTTGGCTGGTGAACAAACCCCAGTATTTTTCGGCTCGGCGATTAACAATTTCGGCATCATCGAATTACTCGACGCCTTTGCAGAATTTGCCCCAGCCCCAAAACCGCGCAAAGCCGAACAACGCGAAGTTGATCCCACTGAAGAAAAATTCACTGGCTTCGTGTTCAAAATCCAAGCCAATATGGACCCTGCTCACCGTGACCGCGTAGCGTTTATGCGAATCTGCTCTGGCAAGTTCGATAAAGGCATGAAAGTTAACCATGTGCGAATCGGCAAAAACATCCAAGTTGCCAACGCGATTACATTCCAAGCCGACAGCCGTAAAAATGTCGAAGAAGCCTATCCAGGCGACATCATCGGCCTTCACAACCACGGCACCATCCAAGTCGGCGACACCTTTACCCAAGGCGAAACCCTAAAATACGGCGGCATCCCCTACTTCGCACCAGAACTGTTCCGCCGCGTGGTGTTAAAAGACCCACTGCGCGCCAAAGCCCTGCAAAAAGGTTTGGTGCAGTTAACAGAAGAAGGTGCAACACAGTTATTTAGACCTTTGAAAAACAATGACTTAATCTTAGGTGCGGTCGGTATTTTGCAGTTTGACGTCACCGCCCACCGTCTAAAAAGCGAATACAATGTCGAATGTGTTTACGATGTTTCGCCGATTAGCACCGTGCGTTGGGTCAGTGCTGAAAATCCAGTGAAGCTGGAAGAGTTTAAAAACAAAGCCTTTGAAAATCTGGCTGAAGATGGCGGCGGTTATTTAGTTTATCTGGCAACCAGCCGAGTCAATTTGCAGCTGACTCAAGAACGCTGGCCGGATATTCATTTCAGCGCCACGAGAGAACTGTAAAACGTGCCAATATTTCGGTTGGTCTTAAGAGCCAACCGAAAAATTTTAAACCTCATCACCAGCAAGAAGCCCATGAAACTTAAATTATTAATTCTGTTGCTTGCGCTATCTAGCATCAGCAAGGTCGCCTTCACAGCGCCCCATTCCCAAATAAAAGCCTTTCCCTCGGCAACCGCTAATAACCAGCGCTTTGTGATTACGCTACCCGCCAAACCACAAGAAGAAAGCCTGTTAAAAGTTGAATTAATCGTTGGTAAAGCCATGCAAACCGATGGCGTTAATCACCATTGGTTATTAAATAGTATTGAAGAAAAAACTTTAGAGGGCTGGGGGTACAATTATTATCAAATAGACGATTCAGAAAATGTCGCCAGCACCCGTATG
>CAIZCB010000288.1 GCA_903931355.1 uncultured Pseudomonadota bacterium | reverse complement strand
TCCCAAATAAATGAATATGGGAGACCCGAACCAGAGCCGGCAGGCTTGCGCCACCAGTATGAGCGACATCAGCAACGCCTTTGTAATTGGTTAAATCAGGTAAGGCAGGGTTGATTGATGGCGTGTGACAAATAATGCAATCACGATTGAAAATTGGCGCGATGGTTTCTTGGTAATCATTTTCTTCAGCGCCATTGTTTATCCATTTCAAAATCACTTCTTTATCGCTTTTGTACTTTAGATTCGGCTCCATAATCCCACTGATTGCCGTACCTAAACGGGTTTGACTATCCGAGCCGTGATACATAATCACAATATCTTCAATCGACAACCCCGGCCTGCCATCACGACCTTGGTGGGTGTAATACATATTGATCAAGGCCATTAAGTAACCTAAGCCAATGGTCAGCAAAAACACAGTGTTTAAGATTTTTTCGCTGGTGGAAATATCGCTAAAACGGTTGAATCGTTTAGTCATAAATGCAGAGTCCAAAAGACGGAATTACGGGAATAGCAACTAAAAAAACCGGCATACTTGAGTATGCCGGTAATACCTACAAGAGGCAGATCACACAGACAAATCAATGACTAGAAACTGAGCCATGTATTGAAGTAAAGAGTGTTGTTATCCGATGCGTTGCGACCTGATTCACCGTCATAGTTTTTAATCGCACCATCGAACTGAGTATAAGCAACATACTGTAACGATAATTTCAGATTCATATAGGTTGGCAAGCCAGTCGATGCAGTTTTACCAAATGGGACATAGTATATTTCGCTGGTGAAATACTGCGAATTTGGACGGCTGTTGATTGAATAGCTATTTAAGGTAGTGTCACGATTACCATGGTTATAGTTATAACCTAATCCCAATCCGTAGGTTTGATCGTAGGTATAAGAGCCATTGACGCCAATAAAGCCTAATTGTTGGTTTAAACGATCTGCACCTTCATTAGCATAAGTCGCCATTAACTGTTGCTGTTCACGGATATAACTAGCCTTTAATTCGTAAATATGTGCTGGATTTGCGGTGTATTGGTAATTGAAATCAACCCCCAAATCGGTGAAGCGATTAGATGCTGTCGATGTTGGATCTGGCTGTATATCGCTTCTAAAACCAAAATGGCCTAAAGAAACATAATGGCCTTTCCAATCTTTTTGCAACGCGATTCGCCAGTAAGGTGCGCCACCGTTTAGTTTCACAGCACCGCCATCCCATTGCCCCATACCTTTCTGAGCATATTTAGCAAAACTGGTGTAAGCACCGGCTTCAACCAAAACCGTGTCATTAATCATGCTGTATAAAGTGGCACCACCAACTTGTCCACCTAAATTAGCAATCATTGGGCTTGCATTTGGAGTACGGGTTAGCGATGAACTGACATAGGGAAATCCCCACGCAGGCGTGGTGTTCCACAAATCTTGTACAGTTGGATTATTGTTAAACGACACACCATAAACTAAATCCTGACCTAGCAATTCAGCATCATTAGCCGCTCTAATATCGGTGTTGTCTAACGAGAAGCGATTGCCAATGCCATCGTAAGTAAACTGAACTAAAGCGCCTAATTTTTCCCAAACTTTACCGCCATAAAATGCGGATGCTTGATCCAAGGCAATATTGTTATTGGAATTATGGGTAGCTAAGGCTTTGCCGGTGGTATCAGCTAAGTCCGAGTCGTCTTTTTTGGTATTGGTCAAAGAACCCATCGCCATACCACCAAAACGACTTAAATAAGATTCGTTTTGTCCCCAAGTGTAACCATTCAATTTGAATTGTCTGCCGTAAGAGGTCAGATTGGGGCCAAAGGCTTGAGTGTGGCAAGTGGTACAAGCCATACCGGTTTGTCTAGCAAAACTGGGTAAAGCCTGAGCTTGACCGGAAAAGCTTAAGCCAATAACAACTAGACACAAAAATGCCTTTGTTTGCTGTAAAAGCTGTAAGTTTTTAAACAATTGAGTCATAAATATTTACTTGTTTATTAAAAGACCTACTCGTCAGTAGGGCCAGTGATGTCAAAATTGAAATAAATTGCATCAAGCAATAACCAGCAAGAATCAAGCCAGAAAGAATTGTCTTGTAAAAACAAGTTGAAAGGGTGTTGGGGCTTTAAGAAAAACGGCGTGAATGGTTTATATCCACCGTAAACGACGGTTGATTTGCACCGTTTCCGCTAAAAAGTAAAAACGACAGGCAAAAAAAAGGGACATTCTCATGCCCCTTTTTCCCCTAAACCGTAAAAATTAACGGTTGTAGATGTACATAGTGACTTCAAAGCCAAAACGCATGTCGTTGTATGCAGGTGTTTCCCATTTCATTGTAATACCCTCCAGAGGTTTTTGTTGTTAGCTAGCTTGATCAAGAAAGCCGGCCGAAGTATACGATGAAGTTTTTCTTTGTGCAACTGAGCAATAACCGCTGATTGAGCATGACTTTACAGGGCAATTTAACGCCAGCAAAGCACCGAATCGATCAGTCATTTATACTGTGCCTTTAGAATTGATTGAAAAGCGAGTTTGGAAAGCATGAAAACCTATCTAGTCGGCGGTGCAGTGCGAGATCGTTTGCTGGATTATCCGGTTCGAGAACGTGATTGGCTGGTGATTGGCGAAACGCCAGAATCTATGCTGGACAAGGGTTTTAGAGCGGTTGGCAAAGATTTTCCGGTATTTCTACATCCCAAAAGTAACGAAGAATACGCACTCGCTCGCACCGAACGCAAAACCGCCCCAGGCTATAAAGGCTTTGCAGTTTACGCTGCACCTGATGTGACGATCGAACAAGACCTACAACGCCGCGATTTAACCATCAACGCGATTGCCCAAGCCGATGATGGCAGTTTGATTGATCCCTTTAACGGCCAACAAGACTTAGAAAATCGCATCCTGCGCCACGTTTCTCCTGCTTTTAGCGAAGACCCAGTCAGAATTTTGCGGGTTGCTCGCTTTGCCGCTCGTTATGCGCATTTAGGTTTTACGGTTGCCGAATCGACTCGGCAATTAATGCAAGACATGGTTGAAAATGGCGAAGCGGATCATTTGGTTGCTGAGCGAGTTTGGGCGGAATTGTATAAAGCCTTAAACGACGCCACCCCATCGGCATTTTTCCAAGTCTTGCGCGACTGTGGCGCTTTGAAAGTGATTTTTCCCGAAATCGATGCCTTATTCGGCGTACCGCAACCGCCACAACATCATCCCGAAATCGATACCGGCATCCACGCTTTAATGGTGTTAAGCCAAGCCTGTCGATTATCCGATCAAGCCGAAGTGCGCTTAGCGGCATTACTACACGACCTTGGCAAAGCCGTCACCCCTAGCCAATACTGGCCTAGCCATCACGGTCACGAGAAAAAAGGCTTACCGATTTTAGACAAACTTTGTAAACGCCTACGAATACCGAAAACCTTTACAACCTTAGCTTGCCATGTAATGGAATATCACACCCATTGTCACCGCGCATTTGAACTACGCCCAGACACGTTGGCCGATATGCTGCATAACATTGGCGCTTTGAAATCCACTCAAGCCTTAGAAAATTTTGTCTTGGCTTGCGAAGCCGATGCGCGTGGCCGAACCGGTTTTGAAGATAGAGCTTATCCTCAAGCCAATTATCTCCGCGCCGCTCGTCAGGCGGTGTTGCAAATCGACACTAGCGCGATTTTAAACAGCTCGTTACAAGGTCAAGCCATTGGCAGCGCGATTAGAGAATTACGAATTCAAACCCTAAAACAATTTAAACAAGATTACCTAGCCGCCCAATCATGAACCCGATTTTAATCAGCGCCAGCTTATTGGTTTGTAGCAATGTGTTTATGACTTTTGCTTGGTACGCGCATTTAAAAGAGCTGAATCACAAAAGCTGGTTGATTGCCGCTTTGGTCAGCTGGGGAATCGCTTTATTTGAATATCTGCTACAAGTACCCGCCAACCGTATCGGCTATCAATCGCTCAACGTCGGGCAACTAAAAATCATGCAAGAAGTGATTGCCTTGACCGTTTTCGTACCATTTTCAGTGTATTACTTAAAAGAGCCGCTCAAATTGGATTATCTATGGGCTGGCCTTTGTATACTGGGCGCAGTATTTTTTATTTTTCGAGCCAAATTCAGTTAATCAAGGATTTATTGATGACATTCACAGGAAACAACCATGCTTAGCTATCGTCACGGCTTTCATGCCGGCAATTTTGCCGATGTACTAAAACACAGCTTAACCACCTTGGTGATTAACGCTCTAAAACAAAAAGATAAGCCGTTTGTTTATATCGACACTCATGCTGGCGCTGGCAAATATTCGTTTAAATCCGAATTTGCCCAAAAAACTGGCGAATATCAACAAGGCATCGCCAAGATTTGGGATACCGACGATTGCCCCGAAGAAGCTAAAGATTATTTAGCCGCCGTGCGTGCTGAAAATACCAGCAATCAATTAATCCGCTATCCAGGCTCGCCGCAATTAGTCAGCCGTTTGGTCAGACCGCAAGATCGTTTAGTGTTATCGGAATTACACAGTACCGATTACGAAAGCTTGCACCAGTTATTTGCCAGTAATAAACAAGTCAGCGCCAACAAAGAAGACGGCTTAGCCAGCTTAGAAAAAAAGCTGCCACCGATTCAAAAACGCGGATTGATTTTGATCGACCCCAGCTACGAAGTAAAAGCCGAATACAACCAACTGGTTAAAACCATCGCTGCCGCTCATCGCCGCTTTGCCACCGGTATTTACGGTCTATGGTATCCGGTGATAGATCGCACCAACACCGAACGCATGTTGCAACGCTTGGCAGAAACCGGCATTTCTAAACAACTCCGCATCGAACACTGTGTAGCCGAAGACAGCTCGGTGCGTGGCATGACCGGTTCTGGTATGCTGTTTATCAATCCACCGTGGCAACTGGAGCAGCAAGCGCAGATATTACTGCCTTGGTTAAACCAACATCTGACGGATGGAAAAGGACATTGGAAAATAGATTGGCAAGTGCCTGAGAATTAAGCGAAGGATTTCATCAACCATGAGCATCATTTCAAAGAAAAATCTGGATTTATTTGTTATTGGCTTTCTGTTGCTGTCGTTATTTATGTACGACTTGACGATAGAAATCGTTGTGGAAATACTGCACTTAATCTTTGAAGTTTTTCACAACATGTTCGAGTGGGTCGAGCTAGGGATTGAACACACGGTAGAGCATATTTTTCATACCGAACGCCACGGCAGCCAAGTCATCACCTTTTATACCTTGATGTCGATGATAGGCTATGGCTTATACAAACTTAGATTCATTGTTCCACGCAGTTACCGCTTTTTTAGACAGTTAGCCCGCGATGCTTGGATACGCCGCAAAATCCAAATATTAACTTTCTGGCACGCACAAAACTTGATTAACAAAATCGGCATCGGTATTGCCGCCACGACTGTGCTGTATTTAGCATCGTTTTTTGTGATGTGATTTAACCCCAATTTAATAAACACCATGCCTTTACTAGAACAAGTCAAACACACCATCCTCGCTGCCAACGGCTTACAAACGCAAGACATCGACCGAGTGATGGCAACCCTGCTGAGTGTACCAGTGGATGCGGCTGACATTTATTTTCAATCCAGCCATTTTGAATCATGGTCATTGGAAGGCGGAATCGTTAAAGAAGGAAGCCATTCGATTGAACACGGCGCTGGGGTTCGGGTCGTCAGCGGTGATAAAACTGGCTTTGCTTACAGCGACCGGATTGAACTACCGATTTTGCTGGAAGCCGCTAATAACGTAAAAGCGATTGTCAAACACGGGCAAAATGTTCAACACAAAATCGCTACCCCTCAAAATTGGCCGCAACTTTACCAACCGCTAAACCCACTTAAATCACTAGCCGATCAAGACAAAATCGATTTACTAAAGCGCGTTGATACCGCTACTCGTAAATTAGATAGCCGAATTGAAGAAGTGATGGTCAGTTTGGTGGCGGCTTATGACAATCTCTTAATCGCTAATCAAGATGGTTCTTTAGTTGCCGATGTTCGGCCTTTAGTCAGAATGAATGTCAGTGTGATCATGGTCGAAAATGGTCGCCGTGAACAAGGCAGCATGGGCGGCGGCTCGCGTAGCGATTACAGCTATTTCCTCGAAAACGACCGCGCTTTTGAATATGGCCGCGAAGCAGTACGCCAAGCGCAGGTGAATTTACAAGCCGAAGCAGCACCTGCGGGCAATATGACCGTGGTTTTAGGCCCAGGCTGGCCGGGGATTTTGTTACACGAAGCTATCGGCCACGGCTTAGAAGGCGACTTTAACCGCAAAGGCACTTCGGCTTTCAGCGGCAGAGTCGGTGAGCGCGTCGCGTCTGATTTATGTACCGTTGTCGATGACGGCACCTTAGCGGGTCGTCGCGGCTCATTAAGTATTGATGACGAAGGCACGCCTACCCAAAACACGGTACTGATCGAAAAAGGCATTTTAAAAGGCTATATGCAAGACAAGCTAAATGCCCGTTTGATGGGCGTGAACCCCACTGGCAATGGCCGCCGCGAATCCTATGCTCATTTACCAATGCCACGCATGACCAACACTTACATGCTACCTGGCGAAAGTGAGCCGGAAGAAATTATCCGCTCAGTCAAAAAAGGTTTGTATGCCCGTAACTTTGGCGGTGGTCAGGTTGATATTACCTCCGGCAAATTCGTGTTTTCTGCCAGCGAAGCTTATTTAATCGAAGACGGCAAAATCACTCGTCCGGTTAAAGGCGCAACTTTAATCGGCAACGGCCCTGATGTGTTAACCAAAGTATCGATGGTCGGTAACGACTTACAGCTTGATAGCGGCGTCGGCACTTGCGGCAAAGACGGTCAAAGCGTACCGGTCGGCGTTGGTCAGCCCACTTTAAAAATTGACGGTTTAACCGTTGGTGGTACTAACATTTAGGCATCCGCTCCGTTGAGGATTTCCCGTTCGTCCTGAGCAATTTCGAAGGATGAATGGAAAATCCGACTTTAACCTAGCCAAATTACTATTAAACCGAGAATTTCCCGTGCAAAACCAAGCCGAAATCAATCGTTTAAAAACTGTCGTGCAACAATTGCTCGACGAAGCCAAACACCAAGGCGCCAGCGCCGCCGAAGCCGCATTCAGTGTCGATAATGGCCTCTCAGTTTCCGCGCGTTTAGGCGAAGTCGAAACCGTTGAATTTCACTGTGACCAAGGCATAGGCGTCACCGTCTATTTTGGTCAGCAAAAAGGCACCGCCAGCACTAACGACGTTTCCCCAGAATCATTAAAAGAAACCGTACAAGCCGCTTGCAGCATCGCACGCTATGCCAGTGCTGACGAGTACGCTGGATTGCCTGATCCCAGTCAATTAGCCACCGAATTTCCAGACCTCGACCTCAATCATCCGTGGGGCGTCGATGCCGAACAAGCAATTGCCTTAGCGATTGAATGTGAAAACGCCGCCCGTGGCTACGATGCTGCTATCAGTAATTCCGAAGGCGCATCCGTCAGTAGTCATCAAGGGACGCGGGTATTTGGTAATTCATTAGGCTTTTTGCAAGGCTATCAATCCAGCCGCCATTCCATCAGCTGTTCAGTGTTAGCCGGTAGCGGTGACGCCATGCAGCGTGATTATTGGTACAGCGTGGCCCGTAATGCCGCTAATTTGCAATCAGCGCAAGCGGTCGGTGAAAAAGCCGCGCAACGGACTTTGGCAAGACTCAATGCCCGCAGCCTCAGCACGCGTCAATGCCCTGTATTGTTTGCGCCAGAAATGGCCTCAGGTTTAATCGGTGCTTTAATCGGCGCGATTAGCGGCGGCAGCTTGTACCGTAAATCATCATTTTTACTTGATTCATTAAATACCCAAGTGTTGCCAGACTTTGTTCGCATCCACGAGCAACCGTTGTTAATCGGCGCATTAGGGAGTTCTAGCTATGATGGCGAAGGTGTTGCCACGCAAACCCGCGACATCGTTAGCGAAGGGATTTTAAGAGGCTATGTGCTAAGCACCTATTCCGCCAAAAAGTTGGGAATGCAAAGCACCGGCAATGCCGGCGGTGTGCATAACTTAACCGTCGAAACCGGCAGCAACGATTTTACGGCAATGTTGAAGCTGATGAACACTGGCTTATTAGTTACCGAATTAATGGGGCAAGGCGTTAATCGGGTAACCGGCGATTATTCGCGCGGGGCGTCAGGTTTCTGGGTGGAAAATGGCGTGATTCAATATCCGGTGGAAGAAATCACTATCGCAGGCAATTTGAAAACCATGCTGCGTAATATTGTCGCGATTGGCAATGATGTCGATTTGAGAGGCAATATCCGCACAGGCTCGATTTTAGTTGAACAGATGGCGATTGCTGGCGAATAATGAGCTTATGACTATAATTTTTAGCCAACCATCAAAGGAGCATAGTCATGGCTTATTCACTTCCTCACGATTTATATCTATTGCTCGAATCGGTGCTTAATCAGGATAGAGAGAAAACTGATGTCGTTGCTCGCGCAATAGAATCATCAATACGGGCTATTGATGACAGGGCTGACGACAAAAAACAGGTGATTAAAGCTGAACTTTATAATGAGCTTCGTAACGAACTAGCAACCAAAGAATTTGTTAGGGCTGAGATTAATGCAGTAAAAGCTGAAATTGCAGAACTCCGAGCAGAAATCAAACAGTTAGCTTTTATGATGAAACTACTGATTGGTGTCTCTATTTTCGGCTTAACTTTGTTTAACCCTGCCTTTG
>CAIZCB010000287.1 GCA_903931355.1 uncultured Pseudomonadota bacterium | reverse complement strand
TTTCTTAGTCCATCCCACTCTTGCAAAAGCACTGAGACTTTGTTGTTTGAAAAATCCAAACGTATCAATTGTTGATGACGGCTCATCACCCGCAGTTTGGTGATGGTCGGGTAGTTTTCAATCGCTTCAAATAAACACAAAACCCCCGCATCTTTTAACAAGGCTTCCAACGCTTGCGCTGGTTCATCTTTACCGACAAAACCCAGTAACGAGGCTTTTGCGCCTAAAGCGGCAATGTTTAACGCCACGTTGCCAGCGCCGCCAGCACGTTGTTCATTGTTTTTAACATGAACCACGGGAACCGGAGCTTCGGGTGAAATTCGGGAAGTGGCGCCGTGCCAATAACGGTCTAACATTAAGTCGCCGACCACTAAGACACGAGCGTTGGCGTAATTAGGTAATTGCATAGCTTTACACGCGGGTTTGTAAAAACAGGGTGCTATTATAACGGCTTGTTTCGATTCACAGGCCAGTAAACCATGAGCGTTATCATCTACCACAATCCCCGCTGCACAAAATCACGCCAGACTTTGCAATTGCTTGAAGATAAAGGTTTGCAAATTGAAGTGATTGTATATCTGAAAACCCCGCCGACCGCCCACGAATTAAAGGAAATTATCAGCAAATTAGGCATCACCCCCAGACAGCTACTACGCAATAAAGAAGCTGAATTTAAAGCGCATGGTTTGGATGATTTGTCGTTATCGGATGAGGCGATTATTGCCGCGATGGTGCGAGTGCCAAAATTGATTGAGCGGCCGATTGTATTGGCGAATGGTAAAGCGGCGATTGGCCGACCACCCGAAGCAGTTTTAGCGATTTTGGAATAGGTGAGCTGATGACAAAAATTCTAATCCTTTACTACAGCCGCAACGGCAGCACCGCGAAAATGGCGCAACAAATTGCCCGTGGTGTCGAATCTGTGGCTGGCGCTGAAGCCGTGTTACGCACCGTGCCGGAAATTTCGGCGCTCAGTGAAAAAGTCGCCGACAGCATTCCCGCATCCGGTGCCCCGTATGTCAGCTTGCAAGATTTACAAACTTGCGACGGCCTAGCGCTAGGCAGCCCCACCCATTTCGGCAATATGGCCGCGCCGTTGAAATACTTCATCGACAGCACCACCGGCCTATGGTTGTCTGGCGCATTGTCAGGCAAGCCAGCTGGCGTGTTTACCTCAACCGGCAGTATGCACGGCGGTCAAGAAACCACGCTATTGTCGATGATGTTGCCGTTAATGCATCACGGCATGATGTTGATGAGCTTGCCGTGTAACGAAATCGCCCTGCGCGAAACGGTGACGGGTGGCACACCCTATGGCCCGAGTCATCGCGGTGAAACCGACGAGCAACTCAGCGAACATGAAAAGCGCTTGTGTTGGGTGTTGGGGGAAAGGTTGGCGAAGGTGGCTATCGGGTTGAAAAAATAGTTAAATATCAAACACTAATTATTCTTAGGGGGCCCGCCATGCACGCTTATTATGAAGTAGAAACAAATATTCCTAGCGATCATCAATTACAAATTCAATTGCCCGATATTGTCCCAGTTGGACGTGCAAAAATTTCAGTGCTTTATGAATTACCCGATTTACCAACCTCAAAAACCGAAGATTTGATTAACGCGATTAAAAGCTTCCGCATAAAAAAGCCGCTATCCAACCAAGATATTAAATCGCTATGCGAGGAAGGACGTCCGTGTTAGTTTTAAATCCCCTCAGTAAATAGAAACGATAATGCAACCAAAGTGTTTCAAGGAAGATTTATGCCTGCATCGACGCAGAATTAACAGTGAGGTTTTCATCTGTATTGAACATACGTTGAATCCCCCCCAAAACAATCCTAACGAACGGCTTAAACGTATTGAACAACTCCGTGCCAGCATTAATGCCAACAGCATCAGGTTGGATGATATTGATCAAGCGATTGAAAATGGTCGGCCATGATAGTTGCAGATACCAATATCACTAGCTATTTGTTCTTGCCGACCAATTATTCGGATAAAGCTAGTTAAGATAATATTAAGCCTTATACTTGTGTAAAAACTAAATTTGCATTATCAATTTAAGCGACCCAATTATCACAGGCATCTATTACATTATTTATCTCCACATTGAGCGCAGGACGTTGTTTGATTATGGTTACGACTACGGGTTTTAAGAAAAAGTTGGCCATAGCTCTGCGATCATTACCAGCTGCAAACAATACTTCCAGTGTTTTTTG
>CAIZCB010000286.1 GCA_903931355.1 uncultured Pseudomonadota bacterium | reverse complement strand
TTTAGGTAAGCTAGTCGCCTTTTACGAACACAAAATTTTCGTGCAAGGTGTGATTTGGAATATCAATTCTTTCGACCAAATGGGTGTGGAATTAGGCAAGGTTTTAGCAAAAGCAATTCTGCCAGAGCTTAAAAATGATGAAGTGATTGATAGTCATGATTGCTCTACCAATGGTTTGATTAACGCTTACAAACGCTTGCGTAATAAATAAGGATTAGATGCCTTTGCTGGTCAAATCAGCAAAGGCGTTTTTATCGACGTTTAGCTTTAAAAAAATCCGTCAACAAGCTTGAACAATCGGCTTCCAATATTCCGCCCTGCCAGTCAATATGGTGATTTAAAAATGGCGCATCGCTCAGTTGTAAAGCATTACAAACCGCGCCGCGTTTAGGATCAAACGCCCCAAATACCAAACGCTTAACTCGGCTATGAGCAATTGCCCCCATGCACATCACGCAAGGTTCCAGTGTCACATACAGGGTGCAATCAATCAGACGATAATTATTTAATACCTGCCCTGCTTTTCTTATCGCCTGAATTTCGGCGTGAGCGGTGGGGTCGTGGTTTTGAATAGGTTGATTCCAGCCTTCTGCCAAACAGCGGTTTTCATAAACCACCAAAGCGCCGATAGGCACTTCGCCCTGTTGCTCTGCGCGTTGCGCCAAGCGAATTGCATAGCGCATCCAATCTTGGTCGTTCATTAAACCGTGGCTTTCTCAAGTCTATCGTTAACCGCCGCCCACGCTTCGTTATTGGGTGGTTGTTCAATCAAAATGCTGTCCAATGCCAATTTATCTAATTCGCGCATCGCACTATAAAGCGCCGCTTCATAATGTTCAGCTTGGTCAGGTAATTGCAGAATATTCAGGCAAGGAAGGTTTGCGATTTCGGTGCTAAATGCCAGCACGCCAATTTGTTTACCTTCAGCGCATAGCTCGTCAATCATGCTGATTAAGGTTTCAGCGGGACAAAGTAACGCCATGGTATTTGGAGCATAATGGACAGCCATCATGCCGGGGGCGCGAATTTTGGTTTGCGAAGATAAACCAATATCAGTTTTTAAAACGGCTTTTAACTGACTACGGGTAATGCGTCCCGGTCTAAGAATGGTTGGTTGACCATCGCTTAAATCGATAATGGTTGATTCCACGCCAACCGAGCAAGCGCCGCCATCGAGAATGCAAGCCACGCTGTTGTTTAATTCTTCCGCCACGTGTTCGGCAAGTGTTGGGCTGATGCGGCCAAATCGATTCGCTGATGGTGCCGCAACGCCACCGCCAAATGCTTGTAGTAATTGTAGTGCGACAGGATTGGCAGGAACCCTCAAGCCAACCGTATTTTGACCACCGGTTACCGCTAATGGCACACAGGCTTTTTTAGTCAAAATAATCGTTAACGGCCCCGGCCAAAACGCTTCTGCTAACTTTAATGCCGATTCAGGTACCTCTTCAGCCCAATCGCTAAGTTGTGCGGCACTGGCAATGTGGACAATCAAGGGATGATCCGCTGGCCGACCTTTAGCGGCAAAAATTTTACCAACCGCATCAGGATTAGAAGCATCAGCACCCAAACCATAAACAGTTTCGGTAGGAAAAGCGACCAATTCACCTTGATGCAGTAAATCAGCGGCTTGTTGAATTGATTGAGGGGTAACGGTTGTCGGTGTCAAAGCCAAACCAAAGAGCTAAGCGAAAAGGACTTGTGCCGAATTAACACAAGGCTAAAAACAGCCGGCGATTAAGCCGGCTGATTATGATTAGTGAATAACACCCGCTTGTTTTAACGCAGCGTGAATGCTATCAACATCGTGCTCGTCGCTATTAAAACTTAGGTCGTTGACAGTCACAGCATCGGTCAAACTTAAACCAATTAAGCCAGCATTTTTAATGGCTGCCGCTAATTCGTCGTTACCTTGTTCCAAAATAGTTGTGGCGTGGCCGGTATCAAACAATTTACGTTCTAATTGGTAGGCCAATTGTTTTGCATTGCTGCCAGTTAAGCCGATGATGCTGGCAGATTGTCCAAAACGGGTAGCGCGTTCTTCCGCAGAAACCGCAGACCATTCTTCAGCGTTTGCTTCGCCAGTAATCATGCCTGCACCAACGGTAACATTGGTTAAGCGGTCGATGATGATGAAGGAACCGGTGGTTTTGTTACGTTTGTAAGCATCGAATACCACAGGCGCATTAACCGCTACCGTGCAAGAGCCAATTTCATTCAGGTTTAAAGCGTTGGCATCGTGGTGTTCTAAGGTATTCACATCAATTCGATGATGAATCATCGATACCGAACCGGACACACTACGGGTTGCCAGTTTGATCACATATTGACGGCCTGGGGTCATCGCTTGTTCGGTCATCCAAACTATGGTGGCTTTAAATTTATCAGCGATGCTAGCGGCGTTTTGTTGTTGACCAATAATCACATCGCCACGGCTAATGTCGATTTCATCTTCCAGTGTCAAAGTCACTGCTTGTGCGGCAAAGGCTTGATCTAAATCGCCATCAAAGGTAACGATGGATTTGATTTTGCTGGATTTGCCGGATGGTAAAGCAGTAATGATGTCGCCTTTATGAAACACGCCAGACGCTACTGTGCCGCAGAAGCCACGGAAATCAAGGTTAGGGCGGTTGACGTACTGCACCGGAAAACGGGCATCGTTAAAGTTATGGTCGCTGGCAATTTCAATGCTGTTCAACAAATCCATCATGGTTTTGCCGCTAAACCAAGGCATATTGGCGCTAGGATTCACCACGTTGTCGCCGTCTAAAGCCGACATCGGAATAAAGTGAACGTCGTGTAAGTCCAAGCTTTTAATAAAGTCCAAATAATCGGCTTTGATTTTATTGAAAGTGTCTTCGCTATAGCCGACCAAATCCATTTTGTTGATTGCCACAATAATGTGTTTCAAACCTAGCAAAGAGGCGATAAAGCTGTGACGTTTAGTTTGAGTTTGAACGCCATAACGAGCATCAATCAAAATCACCGCTAAGTCACAGGTTGAAGCGCCAGTTGCCATGTTGCGAGTGTATTGCTCGTGGCC
>CAIZCB010000285.1 GCA_903931355.1 uncultured Pseudomonadota bacterium | reverse complement strand
TAAAACTAGCGTAATCGCTTAATCCATCCCATACATCCGCAAAGCTAAATAATTGGTTTTTGTCACGGCTAATAGCACTGTGATGGCGATTGGTGAAAAAAGGTGGGTCTAAATAGATTAAATCCACTGATTCGCTATCTAGCGTTTTCATTAGTGTTAGGCAGTCGCCTAGTTGAACAGTAAGGCTATCCGTTTTCATATCGACTCAGCTGAACGTTGGTTAGCGATTTCTTCGAGAATTGCTTTGAGATCAATGCCAGTTTTGGAATGTACATAATCCCATGCCATATCACCGTAGTAATACTGACCTCCTATGCCTTGGTACAGTGTTGATAATGTTTGTTGGATACGGATGGCTTGGGCTCTATTGGGATAGTAAAACATGACTCTGATAGGTGTGTAGCCAGCATCAGATATGACCTTAATTCGAGTATGTTCTTTAGTGATGTGATCACCATCGGTCGTTGCATCTTTCCATTTTATTTCTAGCGCATCATTGCCGACTAAGCAATCAATCTCGAATGTTTTAGGACGTTGGCCGATAGTGTTTGGAATTTTTATTGCGCCAGAATCTGGAAAAGCTTCTTTGAAGCAGAGCTTACAAGCTTCTTCTAAAAATGATCCTGCATATTTATAGAGAAATCGGCCTTTGTTTTGATAAACATCAATTAAATTCCCTTCGTTTTCCTGAATACCGAGAACGCGATAAATCAAATAATGCGAAACATCATCTGCTTGCATTTCGATAACTCGTTTATCAATTGCCTGTTTTAAACGGTCTGCGTATTGGTTGGCGAGGAGTTTGATTTTTTCTTGTGTCGGCATAAGTTGTATTACACAGAATATATTGGCATTTGAATGGATCGTACTAGGCTTGTTGGGGTGAGGTCACGAACCTAAACACGACGGCATTTAAAATCACAGGGAGCCGTCAATAATTACTTGGTTGACATCGAATCAAACAAGCGGTGAACAATGGACAGTAAACCGAGTAATTGCTGGGGTTCGTGATCTTACCCCAGCCTACGGGCTAAATTGACTTATTAGCTTGGCTGTACACAATATCCTCGTATGCTACAAATTCGCCTCCCGAATTATCAATATCTTTGTATACGCCGACGATCAAGCGAAGATTATCAGGCATATCATTTCTTGCGGCCCGTCGCAGTATGATTAGTAACTCATCAGCTTCTGCTGGGCTGTTGGTGACTAAAACAAATGTGAGCTCACTAAATCCACTCAGTTCATAGTAAAAGCGGTTAATGGTCTCACGAAGACGATTTATGAGTATCTCAGGGATTGGTGCCGTCGTCATCTCAAATCCAAAGGTATTCCCCTTTTCTTCTACGATGAAGTCAGGAAATCCACGCTGATTCTCTTGAACGAAAGAAAAACGAGCTAGTAACCATTGCATCACTGCACGCTTAGCTCGAGCCAATACTCGAAATTCTCGGAAGCCGGAGTTGCGTAAATTGGCACTTTTAGAAACGTCTCGGACTTCCTTCAATGTATTTTCTGAGACTTGTACTTCGAGGAACGTTTTGGCGTATTTCAAAAAACCTTCAGGGTTGTACATCAGCAAAGTATCTACCTGGCTATGTAAAGAGGCCTCTTCGATTAACTCAGGTCTGGGGCCAATTGTTTTTTGACCATTAAAGTCAACTTTTCTCCACCAGTCCTCCTTTCCGTCATCGGTGACAAAAATTACTGCCTTTGAATTTGAGTTTTTTGCATGAGTTAATAACTGATGCCAAACGAGATAATCACCATATTTGCGTTTGTAAATTATACCTCCATGCTTATGCTCATCAGCCCCATCTTTATCCTTCTCTGTATCTTTATATCCAGGTGGAATTTTCAATTTATAACGCTGCTCGGCTTCTTTGTAGAGCTTATCAATTTCTTCTTGATTTAAAGGTGGATCACCAACTCGCTTGTCAAATAGTGTTTCGATTTTTGCTTTTAGTGGGTCTGGCTCAGTGAGTTTCTGCTGTGATTCCTGCAAACGATTTAGCTCTTTTAGGAAATCATTAACGAGATTATTAAACCCAGATTGGAGTGGCTCTGGATTAATTAAAGAATGGCGTTTGTTTAATTGAAGCTTTTCAAGATCAGCAAACAAACTCCTTTGGGAGTTTTCAATTGTTCTATGGATTTCTGACAGTTGTTTCCCTTGTTCCGCAATTACCTTCAATCGATTTCGTTGAAACTCTAACGCCACATGATGAGGAATCCAGATTCGGTCCGCTAGTTGTTCAAGTACATTCAGTAATTCATCACGGGTACCTGAATGATACCTGTAGATATTTAATAGAACATTTGTATCAAAAACAAATAGAGCCTGCTTCCAAGCATCAATGTAGTCTTCGGTAACTAAATCCTTGTATTGCGGAAAGAGTGCCCTCATAATTTCTCCAAGAAAATAATAAAAAATTAGAAGTAAATAAATAGTCGGTTCTTCAATCTAATAGTAATGTCAGGTAATGATACAACCTTCACTATTTAACAAATCAATCTTTCACTTTCGCAATCAACATCTTATTCACTTCCCCAGGATTCGCTTTCCCCTGAGTTTCTTTCATCACTTGTCCAACCAGCGCCATCAGCGCTTTGTCTTTACCAGCACGATATTGTTCAACTGGGCCGGGGTTGGCGGCGATGACTTTGTCGATGATGGCTTCGATAGCACCGGTGTCGGTGATTTGCTGTAAGCCTTCTTGCTCGATAATTTCATCAGCACTGGCGCTGCCGTTCCATAATTTATCGAACACCTGTTTGGCGATTTTGCCGGAGATGGTGTTGTCAGCGATGCGTTTTAATAGTCCGGCCAAACGCTCTGGATTGACTGGGCAATCGCTGATTTCCAAACCGGCTTTGTTTAATGCGCCTAATACATCACCTGTCATCCAGTTGCTGGCGAGTTTCGCTTCGCCGCCGGACTGTGTAACTACGGCTTCATAAAAATCAGCCAGTTCGCGCGATGAGGTTAGGGTGGTGGCGCTTTCGTTGTCTAAGCTGTATTGCTCAATAAAACGCTGTTTTTTAGCATTCGGCAATTCTGGCAAAGTGGCGCGGATTTCGGTTTTTAAGCTGTCTTCGATCACTACCGGCAATAAGTCGGGATCTGGGAAGTAGCGGTAATCGTTGGCTTCTTCCTTGCTACGCATTGAGCGGGTTTCGTCTTTGTTGGCATCATAAAGGCGGGTTTCTTGAACGATTTTGCCGCCGCCTTCGATAACATCGATGTGGCGTTCAATTTCGTAATTGATGGCTTTTTCGACAAATTTGAAGGAGTTGATGTTTTTAATTTCGGTACGGGTACCAAATTCGGCTTGGCCTTTTGGGCGTACAGAGACGTTAGCATCGCAACGGAACGAGCC
>CAIZCB010000284.1 GCA_903931355.1 uncultured Pseudomonadota bacterium | reverse complement strand
CGCTTGGGCGGTTGCGCCAAACTGAGTGGCGGCGTGAGTGGCGTCCAAAATCGCTTTGGGATCAATCATAAATAACTCCTAAGTAACAATAAGGTTTAAAAACAGATTAGCTTTGGCAGCGGAAGGAATGTAATAACTCCGACCATAATGGTGAAGGCAAAGTAACGGCTTGCCATTCAATTTTGACGCTACCGATACCGGCTTGATAAACAGTCACGCGACGCTCTGCCGAGCCACCGTTTTGCTGTCCTGCATCAAAAAACTTAAACAGCGCCCAAGGCCCATCAAAATGTAAGGTTTCGGTGCGGCCATCGACTGAGCGTAAATACAAGCGAATACTCAAATTAGCGCTTTGCCCTGTCCAATCAACTCTAACAGGCGCAGTACTACCATGAGCGTAATGCAAATGCTGACCAGCGATATCTAATTGCGATTCAGCTAATTGCGGGTCCATTTCGATAAAGCGTAAAACTGCGGAAATCTTCATATGCCCCGATTGATCCAATAAATTGGAACGAATCTTGTCGGCAATTTCGTAGGAACGCAAAACCTCTGGATTAATTTGCGCGCCGCCTTCAACCCGTTTAACGGTCCACGGTGTGGTGTAGGTATCGACATAGCTGGCTAACTGATCACGGAAATGAGTTGCCATCACCCCTTGTGGTCCAAATAAGCGTTCAAAATCTTGAACCCCAGCTTCGGATTTAGCGCCACGTTGCATAGGATATAAACCCGTCATCGGTGCACAGACCGCGTGAGCCGCACCCGCAGCGTCGCGATTAATCAGGGTCGTCGATTGCTTTGCGGTCATGCTGCTACCGTTGCTAATCAAATCCAGCATGATGCCGCGCACTGGCTCTGGTTGTCTGGCGGCTTCGTTGCGTAAGCGAGAAAACGCATCTTGCTGTGGTGTAATTTGACCGGCTTGCATAGATCCATTAACAATCGCTAATTGCGTGGATAGCGGTTCAAACAAGCGTGACAGCGGATTGTTTTCGCCATTGCCAGTTTTGGTCAATTGCGTTGCCAAACGCCGTAAACCATCAAAATGATCTTCCACGACAAATTCTGGCAACAGTTTGTTACGGGTATGTTCACCAGAAATTTCACCGACAATCGCCCGTTTGTTTTTCTCGATATTGTGTTTTTGGCGATCAACCCAGCTATCAACATCACCGTCATAATTACCGGTCAAAGTTGTCTCCCGCCCTGCAACACGAATCAACTGTGCCAACGGTGACTGAATATCTATCATGGTGCCGGCCAGCTGAGCAGCGTCATCCAAGCCTGTTACTTGGCGAATCGTGATGTCTTTTAGGAAGGTTTGCCAAAAGCGCACATAATCTTGCAAAAACTGATTACGAACCGCATCGGCAAGTTTTTCGACGGTTTTGTCTACTTCAAAGACATTACTTGACAGCGGCTCATCACGTAATACCCAACTTTCTTCTTCAAGCACGGCGCGGGTACTATTTTCGATTCTCGGTAAGAAGACATCGTTGTAACCGGCGCGAGTGTACCAACCGGAAATTGAGGCGTCGGTAGCGACTAAATTACTCCGTAAACGTAAGCTGACAGACGAGCCATAACCAGCAGCACGAGCCAAGGAAATATCGGTAATCTGGCTAGGTAAACCTTGATCAATGATATGTTTTAAAACCCGAGTAATGGTTGGAATTTGCGCTGCTCTCGCTCTGGCTTGTTTAACCAAAGTGGTATCTTCGGGAGTCGCCGGTAAATCAGACATCGCAAATAAATTACGGACATGAATCAATAAAGCTTGATGGTCATCTTCATTGTATTGGCCGCCAGCAATGCTATCCCAACGCTCGTTAATCCAATGTTCAACATCAGCGATATTGCGACGGTCTTTACGCGACATCATTAAATAGACTTTCAAGGTCAAATAAACATCGCCTGCACTACCGTTACTTTGATCAGTCAAAGTTTTATGCACTTGATTGTAAAACTCGGGCATTAAGGTTTTTTGCAAATGCCGATGATAAGTTTCACTCGCCACACTGGCTAAGCGCACATGTTCCAAATAAGGCGTGGTTGCAGCATCATTGGCATTATCAGCCTGTGCCAATGCATAACGCATTTGTGCCGATATTTGTAGCAATTGGGTTTCAGATGATTTATCACCGACTTGATACTGTGCTAGTCGTTTACCTTCAGTAAATTGCGCTAAAACCCGTTCCAATTGATCGCGCTCGGCTAAATAACCCCAGCTCAACCAACCTAAACCAATTGTCGCTACCAACCCCACTAACGACCAACGCATGACACTGGCAAATCGCGAGCGCCATGATTGGCCTGTTTTGGACAGAGTGGCTGATTTTTCGCTGATTAATTGCCTAACTAAAGGCTGCCAAAGTGTCCCCAGTGAAAGTAGACCGGAGGCTTGTATACCTTGGACATCTTCGATTTCCAATACAGAACCAAACCAAACGCCTCGTAAATCACAACTTTTTTCGTCTTCGAGAGGTGCGACGATTTCAAGCAATAAATCTAATAAAGGCTTACGCAATTGACTCAAGGCTTCAACGAATTGCAACTGTTGATGATTATCTGCAACGCTACCAACGGTTGGTGAAGCAAATAACACTTGTTGTTGAACGCGGTGTTCCAATTCAATTAAGGCAGTTTGCCAGCGACTTTCCAGAAGCAAACCGTCATCTTTATGACTACCATACGGTAAAGCAAAACCGATACCACTACCCCATTGCTCAACACTCATCAGCTTTAATACCGACATAGCGCCATCTAGCTTATCTAAACCTGTTAAGGCAATATAAACTTGAGGTTGTTTGGCATAAACTTCGCGCACGGTAACAATGTTGTTACGTAATGCCCCCGCAAAACGCTTTCTGTCTTCCAAACTCAAGGCTAACAAATTGGCTAAATCGACAGTCACCACCAAAGCATTAATCACCGTTTCACGGCCTAATCGCTTCAATCCATGCAACAATTGTTGCCAGACTGATTTAGGATTTTCGTTATAGCTTTCGCTTATCCATTGACCATTGGTGTCTACCCAGACTGCATCACTGGCTAACCAGAATTCAAACTCACTGGCACTGCCACTATCAATCCGCCGCTGACTGAGTCTGTCGGCTTGTAAGCTTGATTGTTTAACCGCTTGGGCAATCAAGCTGGATTTTCCGCTACCTTGTGCGCCTAATACCATGAAAAACGGCATAAATTGGCGATATTCACGTAAAAGCTGACCTTTCAAGCGTAATAAACTACGGCGAGGCAGTTTCAACCATCTAGTCTGTAATTGCCGTTCTAACTCTTTAATTCGCTCAGTGATAAAGTTTGAGGTTTTAACAGCCGGCGCTGGTTTTATTTGCTTGGTTCCCAACACCAAGCTTGACCATAAACGCACCAGTAACGGCCAAAAACCCCACAACAAAAAACCTGCAACCAAAATTTCTCTGACGATTAACCAACCTAAAGGTCGATAAACACCAATCGAAATTAAAGGGCCAACCCACCAAATGGCAGCAGCCACTAATAGGGCAATCAAAATCCGAAATGTTGTTTTCATCATATTTTTTGTTCTTGTCTAACCGATGCTGGAATAGCAACATCTTTGGGTAATTGAGTGTGGGGATTCACTTTCCACAACACATCAACTCGTCGATTACGTTCGTAAGCCGCTTGGTTTTTGGCGGTATCCACCGGATCGGTATCACCGCGACCAGAGAAATTGATTTCTCGTGTCACAGCATCAATTGGCGCATGAGAGCCGCCTGCTTGTGCGGTTTGGCGTAACTCGTTAGCAACCACTTGAGCACGAGCTTCTGAAAGCTGTTGATTATTGCTAAAGCGACCTTTGATTGGCTGGGCATCGGTATGACCAATCACTTCCAAATCACCGGGTTTATTAGCAAATGCCAAGCCTAATCGTTCAATGTTATGCATAAACTCGCGTCGGAACTGCGCTTGTCCGACATCAAAAGCCCCGTCACTTCTAAACACTAATAACCAGCCATCGGGATGTTTATAAGCACTGAGCCAACCTTCTGAGACTAAATCAGGTATCGGTTGCGGTAAGGTTTCTGCCATATTGATGGTACTCACCGGCGGTGTCCAAGCTGCCAAGGCTTGACGTATCGGACGACCACGGGAATCCAAATCAAAACTGGCAATTAAATAGGCCAATAAACCAACAGCCAACACTGATGCAGTGGCTTTACCAGCAGTCCACCAGCGTTTGCGTATCATCGGCCCTGCTTTCTGCTCCAAACCCAATGCCGCAGGCACACGGTTTTGCCAGATTTTGGCGTGTAATTGGGAGCGTAAATCTTGTAGTAAGACATCACCGCGCTCATTGAGGTGATAACGCCCATAGAAACCCAAAGCTAAAATCATTTCATAGAGCAATAGCAGATCAATCGGTGGTCTGGCATCGTGCATCCACTTTTCCAGATTAAGAAAGACGTTTTCGCCTCCCCAAGCATCACCGTGAAATTCAACCAATAGACTACGATCACCGTCATAGGGGGTTTGCTGCATTTGTCTAGCAATGTCACCTACGGTTTCATCAAGATAAGTACATAACAAATAAGAGGCTTCGTTGAGCAACTCCCATTCGCAACCCGACTTTGACAAACGCTCACGAAATAAACGCACCTCTAGTGCTAATTGCGCTCTAAAGCCGGTTTGATTGTTTTGGCGGTTTGATAAATAACGTCTTAAGCACAGCAAAGCTGGCATGGCATGGCTAACAAACGGATTTTGCCAGTCGGCATATTGCTGTGTAGGTCGCAAGACTTTATTAGCAGTATTGCTTGATTGCCACGCTGGTGAAGCGCCTAACCATGACTCAGTTTTGCTTTGGCTCTGCTGGCTATTGCTCGGTTCAACAGCGCTAGGCATTGGCTGATATAGGTCTGCCGTGCGTTGATTGGCTGAATGCTCAGGCATCACCTGACTTAAAACTCTATCGACATTCGATACCGTCGATGACATGCCTAACGCTTGAGTCACCGAGGATGGACTGAGTGAACCAGTCATATTCGAAACACCGAAACGCCCTAATCCCGACGCTAAATCATTTAAAGGTTTCATCTGAACTTACCTGTTTGCTCAACTAATACCATCATGCGATTTT
>CAIZCB010000283.1 GCA_903931355.1 uncultured Pseudomonadota bacterium | reverse complement strand
GTCTTCTTATCACGGCATTAATGGCGCACCAGCGTTTTCACCCGACGGTGGTCGTTTAGCGATTACTTTGTCTAAAGACGGTAGCCCAGATGTTTATGTATTAAATCTAGCTAATCGTGGATTAACTCGTTTAACTAACGGTATGTCGATTGATACCGAGCCATCATGGTCACCCGATGGTAACAATATTGTTTTTACCTCTGATCAAGGGGGTAAACCGCAATTGTATGTCGTGCCTAGTTCTGGTGGTAAAGCCAATCGAATTACTTTCCAAGGTGATTACAATGCTCGTGGTCGTTTTTCTGCTGATGGCAGAAGCTTAGCAATGGTTACAGGCAATGGTGGTGATTATCGTATTGCTGTGATGGATATGGCTTCTAAAACTGTCAATGTTTTAACCAGTGGTCGTTTAGATGAGTCACCTAGTTTTTCACCTAACGGCAGTATGGTGTTATACGCTGCAAACCGTGGTGGAAAATCGACCTTATCAATGGCATCAACTGATGGTGCTATGCAACAAAAATTAGCCTTTGAAAGCGGTGAGGTTCGTGAGCCTGCGTGGGCGCCTTAATTGCGAATAAGATAGAATTGTTCCTAAGATTTACGATTTTTAACTTTACGATTGGAGAATATTGATGACACTCAATAAAAAATATTTAGCACTGGCCATGACTGCCATTTTGACTGTTGGTTGTAGTTCAGATGAAAAAGAAGGTTTGGAAGATGGTACTCAAGGTACCGATGCTTCAACTAGTGGTTACAGCGATGGTTCTATGTCTGGCAGCCAATTTGGTTCAGGCAATGGTTTCGGTTCAGGTTCAGGCTCACATTTAGGCCCAGAATTCAGCGATCCAAAAAACCCATTGTCAAAACAAGTTATCTATTTTGAATTAGATAGCAGCCAAGTTAAACAAGACTATGTACCTGTTGTAGCGGCTCATGCTCGTTATTTGGCTTCACATCCTAACCAACGCGTTATTTTGGCAGGTAATACTGATGAGCGTGGTTCAAGCGAGTACAACATTGCTTTGGGCGAACAACGTGCTAAATCAGTTGAAAGAATGATGAGATCACAAGGCGTTGGCGCTAACCAATTAGAAATCGTTAGCTATGGCGAAGAAAAACCGGCTGTTTCAGGTAGCGGTGAGTCTGCATGGCAACAAAATCGTCGTGTGGAAGTAGGCTATCAATGAGAAAAAATGCACTTTTGACTTTATGCGTTAGTGGTCTATTGATTTCGACTAATGCCTTGTCTGCCAATAATTACAGTGATGTTAATACACAGCAAATGCCAGCCCAGGCTGACAATGCCATGTTTGATTTGCTGGCGAGAGTTGAGCAGTTACAAGCAGAAGTGCAGCAATTGAGAGGGATGGTTGAAGAGCAATCGCAAACCATCACCGAACTCGAAAGAAAGCAAAAAAATATGTATGCCGATTTGGATGGGCGGGTGCAGTCTTTAGCTACGCCAGCACCTGCTCAGCCGCAAGTAGTGCCTGCACAACCTGGCGCGGTTGCTCCTGCTGTTCAAACGCCTGTAGCACCTGCGGTTTCGGCTCCTGTTCCTAATGTTGCAGCACCAGTACAAAATGCTGCACAAGGAACCGAAAAAGAACGGTATCAACAAGCCTACGACAGCTTACGCAACGGTCATAATGCCCAAGCGGTGAAAATGTTTGAAACCTTATTAGTGGATTATCCAGCAGGTGAATATGCTGATAACGCCCAATATTGGTTGGCAGAAGCTTATAAAGTGAATCGTGAAATTGATAAATCGCGAGCTGCTTTCAATAAAGTGGTTGTTCAATATCCC
>CAIZCB010000282.1 GCA_903931355.1 uncultured Pseudomonadota bacterium | reverse complement strand
TGCAACGGGTCGTAACAAGACAATCAAACCAAGAGATATCCCGAAAATCAAATTCCAACCACTTGTTCAAGGTCACTAATAAAGCGGTTGGCCTTCATTCCAATTTCATCTTGCAAATAGCCTTTTAAATTCAATCTGCGATTGTATGTGAATTATCAGCATCAGAAACAACTGCTTGCGCTTCCCTTCGCAACAATTCCGCCTTGCGCGCCACACCCCAACGATACCCCGACAAATTGCCATCACTGGTAATCACGCGATGACAGGGAATAACCAGTGCTAAAGGATTAGCCGCACAGGCTGCGGCAACGGCTCGTACTGCGCTGGGTTGGTCTATGCGTTTAGCGATGACGGTATAACTGGCGGTGGTGCCGAGGGGGATGGTTTTTAAGGCTTGCCAGACTTGTTGTTGGAAAATCGTACCGCGTACATCTAAGGGTAAATCTAAGTCTTGTTGTGGGGATTCGATGAAAGCGATGACTGTGGCGAGATGTTGCTGTAATAGCGGCTTGTCAGCTTGTAACTGCGCGTCGGGGTGTTTGTGTTTAAAGGCGTTGATTAGCGAGTCGGCATGATCGCCTAAGGCAATCGCGCAGACGCCATGTGGACTCATCGCCAATAAAACTTCACCGAGTGAGCTGTGACCTAATGCAAATTCAATCGTGTTATCTGAGCTAGGGTTCAATGTGTTCAATGGTTTCTTGCTCCTTGCGAATTAACCAGTCTAAAACTAGGGCATAGCTGGTAGCCAATAAGGTGGGGCCAATAAATACGCCGATAAAACCAAACGCTAAAAGGCCGCCAAAAATACCAAAAACAATTAATACAAACGGTAATTCAACTTCTCTACTGATTAATATGGGTCGTAGCCAGTTGTCAATGGTGCCGACAAATAGCAAAAACCATGCAGCAATGAAAATTGCCCAGCCGGTTTCACCATTAGCTAATAACCAGCCGGAAATCGGTAGCCAAATTAAGGTGCCTGCCGCTGGAATAATCATTAAAAAGAAAGCGATTACCCCAAGTACAAATGCATAGGGTACCCCGGCAATCACAAACCCCAAAATCGATGCCAAAGCTTGTACTAAAGCGGTGCCTAAAATGCCGTAAACCACGGCGCGTAAGCTGGTGCGGACGATGTGTAAAATGCGTTGGGTTTGTTCGCCAGCCAAGCGTTGTACGGCAATCACGACATGCTGAGCGACACGTTCACCGTCCCGATAAAAGAAAAACAAAACTAAGGTACTTAAGCCTAGGTGCATTAATTCCGCACCCAGATTGATGCTTTGATGTAGCAACCAGCTACTGCCGCTGAGTGCATATTGCCGAGCCAGATTAACCACTCGACTAGAATCGTTGCCGAATTTAAGCCAGGCTTCTTCAGCGCTATTACCGATGACAGGTAGCTCATGGAGCCAGTGCGGTGGTTGTGGCCAAGTATGGCCATTGTCACTTAACCATTGTAAAAGCCGATTTATATCTTCTGTAAATGTAAATGCGGCGGTCACAAACGGGGTTAATAATAAAATCGCAATCGGTAGCACCATACACAGCGCGGCTTTGTTGGCACTGATATTGCGCCATTGCCGCAAACCGCTGTAAAGCGGCCAAGTGACGAAACACAAAATCGCTGCCCACAGTAAATCAAACAAAAATGGCCGCAACACCTGATAGCAAGCAAATAGCAATAAAAACAAAGCTGCCAAGCTGGCTATTTTTTCGTAGCGGGAATTTGAGTTGAGCATAATGGTGTCTAAAAATAAGGGCAGGGGACAATGATTCATCTTACGCTGATAAGCGTGTCATGGTTGTGACAATCGTTGGCAATAAAGGTTTAACTTGCTTGCAGCTTGGCGGTTTCCTTAGAATGAGGGCTGTTTCTTAGGAGTGATCGTGTGAATTCACCAGCGTTTAAGCCTCTCAATATCGCCGTGTTAACTATTTCCGATACTCGCAGTTTGGATGATGATGTATCAGGGCAAACCTTAATCAACGGTTTAACTGCCGCCGGTCATGCGGTTTATGATCGGCAAATCGTCATCGATAATATTTATAAAATTCGTGCAGTTGTCAGTCAATGGATAGCCAATTCTGAAGTGGATGTGATTCTCACCACCGGTGGCACAGGGGTGACAGGTCGTGATGGCACGCCAGAAGCGGTGTCGCCTTTATTAGATAAAACCTTAGACGGTTTTGGCGAAGTATTTAGAGCCATTTCCTATCAAGAAATTAAAACCTCGACTATCCAATCACGGGCAATTGCGGGTGTTGCTAACGCCACTTATGTTTTTTGTTTGCCTGGTTCTTCTTCAGCTTGTCGCACTGCTTGGGAAAACTTGATTAAAGAACAATTGGATTACCGAACCAAACCTTGCAATTTAGTGCAGTTAATGCCGCGTTTATTGGAGAAATAATGCAGCGTAATATTTTATTTTCGGCAGCGATTGCCGGATTTTTAGCCGTGGCTTTGGGGGCATTTGGTGCTCATGCCCTGAAACATTCTTTATCTGACTATGAGTTAGATATTT
>CAIZCB010000281.1 GCA_903931355.1 uncultured Pseudomonadota bacterium | reverse complement strand
CGAAACGATCATCACATCCACTGCATCACCGTCTTCTGACAAGGTTTGCGGGATGTAGCCGTAATTGCAGGGATATTGCATTGCCGTGCCCATAAAACGGTCAACGGTTAATTCACCAGTTAATTTATCAACTTCATACTTAACCGGATCACTAAAGGCGGGAATTTCGATGATGACATTAATTTCGAACGGGATATTGTTTCCAGCAGAAACCTTAGTAAACGACATTAACATCCTCCTGATATAAAAATAAACGCTGTTATTATAGCAACTGTTAAAACTTGACCGAGGTTAATTAGGTGTTAGGCAGCTTGGATAAAATGACCACCGAACTGGGCAATCCAGTCACATATCGCTTACCGTTAGGCGAGCAGCTTTTAGAGTTAAACCCACTGATCGGCCAAAAAATCAGCTTGCATTACAGCGGCCAAATCTTTTGCACCCATTGCCAAAAGAAAACCAACAAAAGCTTTAACCAAGGCTATTGCTACCCCTGCTTCATCAAACTAGCGCAATGCGATATGTGCATTATGAAGCCGGAAACTTGTCATTATGACGCTGGCACTTGCCGCGAACCGAGCTGGGGCGAACAGTTTTGTTATCAACCGCATTACGTTTATCTCGCCAATTCGTCCGGCATCAAAGTCGGTATTACTCGCCAAACCCAAATCCCAACTCGTTGGATAGATCAAGGTGCAGTGCAAGCCTTGCCGATTTTCAAAGTTAAATCGCGACACATTTCCGGCTTGGTTGAAGTTGCCATCGCCGAACACGTCAGCGACAAAACCAGCTGGCAGCAAATGCTGAAAAACAATGTTCAGCAGTTAGATTTAAAAACCTTACGCGATGAATTGCTAAGCAAATGCCAAGACCGTTTGGCAGCGATTAGTCAGCAACATGGCGATGATGCCATCGAAACCTTACCCAGCGCAGAGAGCATTGACATTCACTACCCCGTTTTGCAATACCCAACCAAAGTTAAATCCTTCAATTTGGATAAAGATTCGACGGTTAGCGGTGTCTTGCAAGGCATCAAAGGCCAGTATTTATTGCTAGATACCGGGGTGATTAATATCCGTAAATTTACTGGATATGAAGTGGAAGTTAGTTATTAAAACCTGTTATCCGTGGTGTTTGGCTATTTAAATACGAACCGATTAACGGGGAATTTAACGGCATAGTCCTAAACGAATCGAATCAGCAATCATCGCTATTGCTGATTTCAATCTAGGCTATCATTTTCTGAACGCTAGGATAATTGGGGAGTTTATAAGACAAGATTGATGGCGGAGAGAAAGGGATTCGAACCCTTGATACGTTGCCGTATACACACTTTCCAGGCGTGCGCCTTCGACCGCTCGGCCATCTCTCCGTATTCAGCAGCTAACAACCGCTAAGGGCCGTGCAGAATATAGTAATTCAGGGTTGATTGCAATGAATTTGCGTTTCACCAATTGCATATGAATAAGCGCTTCTGCCCCCAATCCACTCAATTGAACATCATCAATTACAATTTTCTTATTCACTGCTCACCGACAACTAGCCACCACCGCTTGTCCCAACACCCCAGCTTGCGATTCAAGCAAAGTAAAATCCAGCTTAGCCCGAGTAATACCGGTATAAATCAATTCACGCGTCAGCACTTGGCTGATTTGATCCGGCAACACCAAAACCACATGACTAAACTCCGAACCTTGAGATTTATGCACGGTCATTGCGTAAGCGGTTTCGACATTCGGCAAACGTAGCGGTGATACCCAATGGATTTGCTTATCAGCCACAGGAAAGGCTACCCGCAGCTTGTTATTTTGGTCTTTCAAAGCGATGCCAATATCCCCGTTCATCAAACCTAAGCCATAGTCATTACTAGTCACCATCACCGGACGGCCTTGGTACCAAGCTTGGCTTTTACTTTGCTGATCTAGCCATTGTTCAATGCGTTGATTTAAACCTTCAACACCCCAGATACCGCGCCGTAATGGGCTTAATATTCGGAAGGTATCAAACGCATTCAGCACTGCCAAAGCCCAGTCATCAACCGAGCTATAGCTAGCTTTGTTTTTAATCACTTGCCGATACGAACCGTAACCCGCTAAACGCCCAGCCTGTTCAGGCAAAACTAATTGCTGCAAGGCTAACCAAGCAGTTTTGCCAGCAATATGCGGAGGATTCAAATCAGGATAATCCTCAGCAGGCGCGTTTAAAATCGCCGCGACTTTAGAATAATCACCGGCATTCACAGCTTTAGCCAAGTTGCCAATCCCGCTTTTATCATCAAAACGATAGCTGTGTTGTAGCACTGTGGTTTGTTGGTTATAGACCTGACCTTGGCTGGCTGAATTCGCTGCAAGCCGTTCTGAGGCATAGTTTTCAATCCAAGCCAAAGTTGATTGGTCATACGCCAACGCCCCTGCCCCATGACATAAATCACCCAGCACCGAACCCGGTTCCACCGAAGCCAACTGGTCTTTATCACCGAGTAAAATCAAACTCGCAGTGTCCGGCAATGCCGCCAATAAAGCCGCCATCATTTCCAAATCAATCATCGACGCTTCATCAACAATCACCACATCAGCCACCAAGCGATTATGTTGGTTGTATTTATATTGACGACTATTAGGGCGACTGCCTAGCAAGCGATGCAAGGTACTGGCTTTGCGGGGCATTTGTTGCTTGATAACTTCATCAACGCTTAACTTTTCAACCGCGCCATTAATCGACTCACTGACTCGTGCCGCAGCTTTACCTGTCGGTGCGGCTAAGATGATGTTTAACGGTCTGCCAAGGCTGGAGTCAGCACTCGCCATCTTGATTAACACCGCCAATAATTTAGTTAAGGTGGTGGTTTTACCGGTGCCTGGGCCGCCGGTAATAATGCTGAACTTTGCTCGCAAAGCCACGACACAGGCGATTTTCTGCCAATCAGTTTGTGCTGAATTTTGAGTGGGAAATAAAGCAGCAATTTCGTTTTTCACTTGCTCCGGCAAACTATCTTGAACAGGCTGCACCAAGCGATCAATCACTTGCGTCACGGTTTGCTGATATTGCCAATAGCGGCGTAGATACAAGCGCTTATGCCGCAAATCCAACACCAACGGCGTATTGCCCTCACCTGTTGCCACTAAATCAGCCGCTTGGCTTAAAGCGGTTAGCCAATCGTTCAACTGATACTGTTTAAGCCAATCCAAATCAACCGAGACACCGACCGCTAAAGTTTGCGCTGGGTCTTGACTCAAAGCCTGT
>CAIZCB010000280.1 GCA_903931355.1 uncultured Pseudomonadota bacterium | reverse complement strand
AGCTCGTTGTCATTTGGAAGTTTCACTATTAATCGAATACCAAGGATTAGATAGCGGTTATCTTGATCAATTCAAACAAACAGTCGATAGCCAATTATTACGCATGAAGCTTGCTGGTGGTGATGTGTTGTCGGCAAAACCGGCTGAATTGTTGGTTGTCGATGAAGACAATGACCAAGAAATTAAACCAGTTTTGCGAAAACTGATGCTTGGGCATGTGTTAGTCGAACGTCGTGACCTAATGATTGCCAGCATGAAAGAGGGCAAAGACGCTTTGGATGCCTTACTAGATCATCTGAAAATCATGCACCGATCTACTCAAGATGAGGATGGCAAAGTGACATGGATAAGCAGTCGTAAATCGACAGGCTGGTTAGTACCTATTGCCACGGGTTTTCAAGGTATTTCTGCGCTAGGCAGCGCAAAAAATCAACGCGATACAGAAACCCCGCACCGCTTTGCTGAAAGTGTGGTGACGTTGGGCGAGTTTGTTATGCCATATCGCATCACCAATTTAGACGACATGCTCTGGCAATACCATGTCGATCCTGAACAGAGTTTGTATCTTTGCCAAACCCTTTCAACTTAAATACCTTCGGAGATTAAAAATGGCTATTAAAAATGACGCTAAAAATGACGCATCAGTATTGGCTTTCGAGAAAAAATTAGTATCTTCGGATGGTTACCTATATGGCACTACTTGGAGAACGGATAGTACATGGCCGAAATCAAGCCCTTTAAAATTGATTGAAAAATCTGTTAGAGGGACGATTTCAAATCGCTTAAAAACCGCAATTCAAAATGACCCGTTGAAATTGAATGCGGAAGTTGAAAAACCCAATCTGCAAAAAGTTGATGCCTGTGCCTTAGGTGAAAATCAAGACACCTTACATTTATCTTTTACACTGAAAGTATTGGGTGGCGTAGAAAAACCTTCAGCCAGCAATGGGCCAGAGTTCAATAAATCTTATCCTAACGTCGCAAAAACCTATATTGAAGAAACCGGCTTTTCTGAATTAGCTAAACGCTATGCCATTAATATCGCCAATGGCCGTTATTTGTGGCGTAACAGGGTGGGTGCGGAAAAAATCGAAGTGGTGGTTACTATTGGTGATCAACAGCAATTAGTCTTTGATGCCAAACAATTTTCACTGCGCGATTTCAATGCCAGCACCCCAGATTTAGACACTTTAGCTAATAAAATTGCCGATGCACTTAGCGGTAAATTACCGTATCTGTTAATCAGCATTGATGCTTACGCTTTGGTTGGCAAAGCTCAAGAAGTTTATCCCAGCTAAGAATTGGTGTTAGACAAAGGCAAAGGTGACAAAAGCAAAATTCTCTATCAGATTAACGATGTTGCGGCCATGCATTCGCAAAAAATCGGTAACGCCTTACGCACGATTGATACTTGGTATCCAGGTTTTGATGATGCGCAAATTGGTCCAATTGCCATCGAACCGTATGGCGCAGTGACAAACTTGGGTAAAGCGTTTCGTACTCCAAAAGACAAAGTTGATTTTTACAATCTGTTTGACCGTTTCGCTTTGGGTGAAACATTGGCCGATAAAAATCAACAGCACTATGTGATGGCTGTGTTAGTCCGTGGTGGCGTATTCGGTCAAAGCGGCAAGGATTAAGCCATGCGGTTTTATTTGGAAATTACCTTATTACCGAATCCCGAAGTTGGCGTCCATTTTTTGTGGTCAAAAGTCTTCCAACAAATCCATCTTGGCCTCGTTGAAATGCAAAACCATCAAAAACAAGTACCGATTGGTATTTCGTTTCCTGAGTATGTGACAGGGGAGAAATACAGCGTGTTAGGTAGCAAATTGCGGTTGTTTGCTGAGGATGAGGCCACGCTGGTGGGTTTTGATGCGGCAAAATGGCTGTCACGGCTCAGCGATTACGTGCATTGCACCAGTATTCGGCCTGTGCCTGACAAGTTAACGGGCTATGCAATCTATCAACGCCAACAACCGAAAACCAATAAAGAACGGTTGGCGCGGCGCTATGCGAAACGGCATAAGCTCGATTTTGAAACGGCTTTGAATGGCACGGTGGTATTGCGTGATCAATCGACTCAGTTTCGTTATTGCGATATGCCACAGCAATCAATCAAAACCCCGTTTATTCGCCTACAAAGTTTGAGTAGCGGACAGGCGTTTTGTTTGTGGATTAAGAAAACTTTGGTTTCGGAGCCGGTAACAGGTCATTACAGCAGCTATGGCCTAAGCGCCACCACTGTCGTACCCGAATTTTGACCCAAGTTTTTGTGCTTTTTAAAAATGTAATATAAATCAGCTAGTTGCGTTTCGTGGTTTTTTGGAAGGGTGAATGAGGTTTAATCGCCTGTAAACTACGCCGCAACTGGCTTTGAAGTTTTTTGAGGTCAGTTCGCTGCCGCGCAGGCAGCTTAGAAAACGCGTTCAGCCCCTCGATGTTGTCTTCATTAAGTTCGCTGCCGCGCAGGCAGCTTAGAAATATCATTCCCAACACATTTGGGTCAATCGTAGGTTCGCTGCCGCGCAGGCAGCTTAGAAAACGCTACACAAGCAGTAATCGTCAACACACCTGTTCGCTGCCGCGCAGGCAGCTTAGAAAACGTTTGTTTAGCTCCGTTTTTTTCGTTTAATGTTCGCTGCCGCGCAGGCAGCTTAGAAAGCACGGGTTAATTAAGCCCTCACCGCACAATTGTTCGCTGCCGCGCAGGCAGCTTAGAAAAGCAATACTACGCT
>CAIZCB010000279.1 GCA_903931355.1 uncultured Pseudomonadota bacterium | reverse complement strand
TTTTCCAATTGCTAAATCCATTGGAAGAGGGAGAATCGTTTCCAGTGCTGACCAAGCTACCTAGTATTGTCATTGTTATCGATGAATTAGCCGATATGATGATGATTGTCGGTAAAAAGGTTGAAGAGTTAATTGCCCGTTTGGCTCAAAAGGCTAGAGCCGCAGGTATTCATTTAATTTTGGCAACGCAGCGCCCTTCGGTTGATGTTTTAACAGGATTGATAAAAGCGAACGTGCCGACCCGCATTTCTTTTCAGGTTTCCTCTCGGATTGATTCTCGTACCATCCTGGATCAAGGGGGGGCTGAGGCATTATTAGGTAATGGTGATATGTTATTTTTACCGTCAGGTACCAGTATTCCTATTCGTGCGCACGGGGCATTTGTTGATGACCATGAGGTACATCGTGTTGTTGAGTTCTTAAAACAAACGGCACCACCCGATTATCTGGAAGAAATAACGAGAGAATCTTCTGATTCTAGCGATGGATTTAACATGAGTGGTGAAAGTAGTAATAATTCGGAGAATGATGCTTTATATGATGAAGCCGTGATGTTTGTAACTGAGTCGCGCAAGGCGTCAATATCAAGTGTACAACGCCGTTTTAAGGTGGGCTATAATCGTGCCGCAACCATGATTGAAGCCATGGAGGCAGCCGGTGTGGTGAGTGCCGCAGAGTCTAATGGTTCAAGAGTTGTATTGGCTCCGCCGCCCAGTAGAGATTAGTTACGATTTAATATTGAGAAAAATATGACTGAGAAATATATCTATTCTTTCCTGCAAGGGGATGGAAAAAACAAAGGGTTGCTGGGTGGCAAAGGTGCCAATTTGTGTGAAATGACTCAAATAGGTCTTAATGTACCGCCTGGGTTTGTTATTACTACACGTACTTGCCTTGATTATCTTGAAAATCATCAATTACCTGAGGGTTTAATGGCTGATGTTAAGGCGCATGTTTCAGAAATTGAGTCGTTAACAGGTAAGTTATTTGGGGATGGCGATAATCCCCTTTTAGTCTCAGTTCGATCCGGTTCGGCTATCTCAATGCCTGGCATGATGGATACTATATTAAATTTAGGACTTAATAGTCAGACCTTAATTGGTCTCATTAAACAGACGGGTGATGCTCGATTTGCTTATGATGCCTATCGCCGGTTTATTCAGCTATTTGGCAAAGTAGCTTTAGGTATTTCAGATGAGAAGTTTGATTTACATTTTGATGCGATAAAAAAGCAGGCTGGGATTAAAGCTGATATCGGTCTTGATGCTGAACATTTGCGCCAGATTAGTGAGTTATTTCTTCATGTGGTGTTAGAAGAGACAGGCAGACCGTTTCCTGAAGATGTTTATGAACAGTTAGATTTATCTATCAGGGCGGTCTTTAACTCATGGACTGGAAAGCGAGCCGTTGATTATCGACGCGAGTTTCATATTACACCTAAAATAGCGAATGGAACGGCTGTTAACGTGGTGGCTATGGTCTTTGGTAATCGAGGTAATGATTGTGCAACCGGGGTCGGTTTTACACGTAACCCGGGTACCGGCGCCAATGAGATGTATGGCGAGTATCTGGTGAATGCCCAGGGTGAAGATGTGGTAGCAGGTATTCGGACTCCAAAACCGGTGCAAGAGTTAGCCGCTGAAATGCCTGATCTTTATAAGCAATTGGTTGATTTGCGCAATAAACTTGAAGCGCATTACCAGGAAGTACAGGACTACGAATATACGATTGAATGCGGTAAGTTGTATTGTTTGCAAACCCGTAACGGCAAAATGAACGCAGTGGCGATGGTTCGTACCTCCGTAGAAATGTTTTCTGAAGGGCTTATCAGTAAAGAGCAAGCCATATTACGTATTAATCCAGAATTATTAGAGCAATTGTTACATCCTCAATTGGATCCGAATCATAATGTGAGTTCGGTGGCTCAAGGTCTGCCAGCCTCTCCAGGCGCGGCTTTTGGAAAATGCGTGTTTGATGCCGATACTGCCGAGTTGATGGGACGGGCAGGCGAAGCCGTTATTTTGCTGAGAGAAGAAACTAAGCCCGAAGATATTCATGGTTTTTTTGCAGCTCAGGGCATTTTGACCAGTCGTGGTGGTAAAACCTCCCACGCGGCAGTGGTTGCCAGAGGTATGGGCAAAGCCTGTATTGCTGGAGCCGAAGATATTAAGATTGATGTGACATCACGTCAGGCTGTGATCGGTGAGTTGCATATCCGAGAAGGCGATATTATTACTATTGATGGTAGTACGGGGCTTATTTATATAGGCATGATTGCAACGATTGAGTCCTCATTTTCTGATGAGTTGAAAACTTTATTAGCGTGGGCTGATGAATTTGCTGAACTAGAAGTTCATGCCAATGTGGATACGCCTGAACGTGCGCGTATTGCGCTGAGTTACGGTGCGAAAGGTATTGGTTTATGCCGAACTGAGCGCATGTTTAATGCGTCTGATCGATTGCCTTTAGTGATTGATATGATTTTGGCAGATAACAAAGAAGCCAGGGAAGCCGCTCTAGATAAATTATCACCGATTCAACGGGATGATTTTAAACAAATCTTTGAGGCTATGTCGCCTTACCCAGTGACGGTGCGTTTGCTGGATCCACCGATGCATGAGTTTTTACCGAGCGAGCATCAGTTAGAGAATGAAATAAAAGCCTTAAATTCCTATAAGGTGATGATTAAAGGACAACAAGTGGTCTTGGATACTTTAGGCTCACAAATTAATCTACCCGTACCTTTTAATCAATTAAATGAAGATGTCATTAATAAAGCCATCGCTAAAAAAGAATTGATGCTAAAGAAGGTTAAAGAGTTGTACGAAGTCAATCCCATGTTAGGACACCGTGGGGTTCGCTTAGGAATGACTTATCCAGAAATTTATCAGATGCAGGTTCGCTCCATACTGGAAGCAGCCGCACTCTGTATAAAGGAAGGTACGCCAATATTGCCTGAAATTATGGTGCCTCAGGTTATTACTGTAAACGAGTTAAAAGCAGTTAAGGTCTACGTGGATCAAATTCAGGAAGAAGTTGAAAAACAGTATGGTATTGTCTTAGAGTTTAAATTTGGAACCATGGTTGAAACTGTCAGAGCCTGTACTCGGGCCGCCGAGTTGGCAAAAGTGGCCGAGTTTTTCTCATTTGGTACCAACGACTTAACTCAAGCAACATTTTCATTTTCTAGGGAAGATGCAGAAAACAAGTTTTTGCCACTT
>CAIZCB010000278.1 GCA_903931355.1 uncultured Pseudomonadota bacterium | reverse complement strand
GGTCATGGTCGTGGCGCGGCTTATGGTTCGGCGGTTGCGGATTTATTAGACGCGGCTGGATTTGCGGTTGAGCGTGAATATTATGTTAACGATGCTGGTCGGCAGATGGATATTTTGGCCACCAGTGTTTGGTTACGTTATTTAGAAGCCTGTGGTGAAGTATTTACTTTTCCAAGTAATGGCTACCGTGGCGAATATGTGCGGGATATTTCCGCTAATTTGCATCAAAAAACTGGTGATTTATATCGCCAAGCCGCTGAACAAATCTTTGCCGATATTCCTGCCGATGAGCCGCAAGGTGGCGATAAAGAAAAGCATATTGATGCCTTGATTGATCGCGCCAAAACCTTGTTAGGTACCGACAACTACAATCAAGTCTTCCAAGCTGGTTTAGATGAGATTCTCGACGATATCAAAGACGATTTGGCTGAGTTCGGCGTTAGCTACCAACATTGGTTTTCTGAGCGCTTGTTAATGGATGATGGTTCGATTCAACAAGCCTTGCAACGGTTGGATGAAGCGGGTTTCTTGTATAAACAAGAAGGCGCAACTTGGTTTGCTTCTAGTCGATTAGGTGATGAAAAAGATCGGGTGGTGATTCGCGACAATGGTCAAAGCACTTATTTTGCTTCTGATATTGCTTATCACATGAATAAGCTGGATCGCGGTTTCGATCAAATCGTCAATATTTGGGGTGCTGATCATCACGGCTACATTCCGCGAGTAGAAGCAGCGATGCAGGCTTTGGGTGCGGATGATTCCAAATTAAAAGTGTTGTTAGTGCAATTCGCGGTGCTTTATCGTGGCGATGAGAAAGTGCAAATGTCCACTCGTTCTGGTGAATTTGTCACTTTAAGACAATTGCGTAGCGAAGTCGGTACCGATGCTTGTCGTTTTTTCTATGTGATGCGTAAATCTGAGCAACACATGGATTTTGACTTGAAATTGGCGACCTCAAAAAGCAACGAAAATCCGGTTTATTATGTTCAATATGCTCACGCTCGGGTTTGTAGCGTATTGCGTCAATTGGATGACAAAGCCCGTCAGCGTGATATTCAATTAGGTTTTGATAATCTTAATCTGTTGGTTGAAGAGCAAGAAACAGCGTTATTAACCACCTTGTCGAAATATCCAGAAATTTTGGAACGTGCGGCGATTTATTACGAACCGCATCAATTGATCCATTATTTACGTGAATTGGCGACTCAATTTCATACTTATTACAACGCGCATCAATTCTTGGTCGATGACGACAAGTTATGCAATGCACGTTTAAATCTGATTTGTGCGGTTAAGCAAGTTTTAGTCAATGCTTTAACCCTACTTAAAATCAATACACCTGAAACGATGTAAATGGCCAGAGATTATAAACACCGCGTAAATAAGCCTAGCTACAGTAGTGGTCGTAGGCAGCAGAAAAAAAGCTCCTCAGGGGCTTTTTGGCGTGTGCTATTGGTGGCGGTGTTGCTGGTCATTTTTGGTGTTGGTTTAAATATGATTACCAATATGGTGAAAGAATTGATGGCGGGTAAGCCGGAGTTATTCACCAAGCCAGCAGAAGATAAAGTTAAACAAGAGTTGGTTGTAAAACAGCCTGTGGCAGTCGAGCCTGAAAAGAAAGTTGAACAAACCTCAACGGTAGCT
>CAIZCB010000277.1 GCA_903931355.1 uncultured Pseudomonadota bacterium | reverse complement strand
CTTAACCGGTCAAAACTTAACCCGTGTTTGGTTGAATTTGCCATTGGTGACTTATCACGATGAAGTTGATATTGGCGCGATGGAAGATTTCCGTAAAGCAGTTAACAGCGGTTTAGCGAAAGATGCGGTTAAAGTCACCGGTTTAATCTTCATCATGAAAGCGTTGGTTGCAGCGATGCAAAAATACCCTGCTTTCAATAGCTCATTGTCAGCCGATGGCGAAAAACTGATTTACAAAAAATATTTCCATATTGGTATTGCTGTCGATACCCCGAATGGCTTGGTTGTCCCTGTGATTCGCGATGTCGATCAAAAAGGTATTTTCCAATTGTCAGCGGAATTAGCCGAAAAGAGCGAATTGGCAAGACAGGGCAAGTTAAAGCCAGCCGATATGCAAGGCGGTTGTATGACCATTTCCAGCTTAGGCGGGATTGGCGGAACAGCGTTTACTCCGATTGTGAATGCCCCTGAAGTGGCGATTTTGGGCGTGACTCGCGCCAAAATGCAGCCGGTTTGGAATGGCACTGGCTTTGATCCAAAATTGATGTTGCCTTTAGATATTAGCTACGATCATCGCGTGATTGATGGTGCTGAAGGTGCGCGGTTTATGGAAGCCTTGAAAAGCTATCTCGGCGATATTCGTCGCTTGTTGCTGTAGGAGAAGCGAATGACAAACAATGCAGAGATTCATGCTGAAGTTTTAGTATTGGGCGGTGGCCCTGGCGGTTATACCGCTGCGTTTCGCGCTGCTGATTTAGGCAAAAAAGTAGTTTTGGTTGAGCGTTATCCGGTTTTAGGTGGCGTTTGTCTGAATGTTGGTTGTATTCCCTCTAAAGCTTTATTGCATGTTGCACAAATTTTGCACGAATCTGAAGCGCTGGCTGAACACGGCGTTAGTTTTGGTAAACCAAGTATTGATTTAGATAAAGTCAGAGCTTGGAAACAAAGCGTTAGCCAAGGTTTGAATCAAGGTTTGGCGCGTTTGGTTAAGCAACGCAACATTACTTTGATTCAAGGTGTTGGCAAATTTGCTTCTGCGAATAGCTTAGTGGTCGAAGGTGCAAATGGCACTCAAACCATTAGCTTTGATAACGCGATTATCGCGGCAGGTTCTCATCCAACTAAAATTCCAAGCTTCCCTAATGACGATCCACGCTTGTGGAATTCAACCGATGCTTTGGAATTAAAATCAATTCCAGAAAAATTGTTGATTGTTGGCGGCGGCATTATCGGTTTAGAAATGGCCACGGTTTATCACGCTTTGGGTTCAAAAATCAGCGTGGTGGAATTACAAGATCAGATTATTCCAGGCTGCGATAAAGATTTAGTCACACCGTTACAACGTCGAATCAAAAAACAATACGATAACCTTTGGTTACAAACCAGTGTTAAAGCGATTGAAGCGACTGCCGATGGTTTGAAAGTAGCTCTGGAAGGCAAAAATGCGCCAGAATCAGAATTGTTTGATGCGGTTTTAGTAGCAGTTGGTCGTAGACCGAATGGTAAGTTGATTGATGCTGATAAAGCCGGCGTTAATATTGATGATGCTGGTTTTATTGCGGTTGATAAACAACAACGTACCAATATTGCTCACATTTTTGCGATTGGTGACATTGTTGGCAATCCGATGTTGGCACACAAAGCCAGTTATGAAGGCAAAATTGCTGCGGAAGTGATTAGCGGTCATAAAGCTGGGTTTGATGCTTTAACCATTCCTTCGGTTGCCTACACAGATCCAGAAGTCGCTTGGATGGGCTTGTCAGAAACTCAAGCACAACAACAAGGCGTTGAATACGAAAAAGCAGTTTTCCCTTGGGCGGCCAGTGGTCGTTCTTTGGCATTAGGTCGTAATGAAGGTTTAACTAAAATCATCACCGATAAAAACAGTGGTCGTTTATTAGGTGCTGGTTTTGTTGGGCCAGGTGCTGGTGAGTTAATTGCTGAAGCGGTATTGGCTTTGGAAATGGGCGCTGATGCTCAAGATATTAGCTTAACGATTCATGCTCATCCTACGCTGTCGGAAAGCTTTGCTTTTGCAGCGGAGATGATTGAAGGCACTATTACTGATTTGTATATCAAAAAATAAAGCGTCAAGTTTTAAAGGCGGGGCTGGTTTAGCAAGCCCCGCTCTTTAATATCTATCTTAAGCCGCTTTCATGTAGGTGCGGCCTCTTCCTAAAAATCCTTCTCGACCGGCTTCCGCCATTGTTAATAGCTCACGTCCCAAGTCCGTTGCAACATTGAGTTGCGACAAAGTGTCGGTCAAATGCTCGATAAACACATCGTAATGATCGTCATCAGGCAATAATTTCATCAAAAATGAGTGGCTTTCGCACAATAGCGTAATTGGGCGAATTTCTTGGCCGCCGACAATATCCAACAAAAACCCGAAGTCCGTACCAGTGACTAAGCTGGGTTTGCTGTTGTTGCGAGCAAATGAAGCTGAGAAATAGTCATTGAGCAATTCAAGTGCTTCATCTTCAGTTAATTTTGATTTGCTACTCAGTGCTCTAACGTAGTTTTTAAGAGGTGCGGTTTGTTCTGTTAATGGTCTGTTATTAAAAAAACGGTTAACTCGGTGGTCATCAATCATTTTTTCGTAGCAAGTATCAATGATTTGATCGATTAAGGTGTTGGGGTTTATTGCTAATAGGGTGTCCATTGGTTTTCTCCAATCAGGAAAGTCAAGTAAGGCCTATCAGTTTTCCAGTCAATGTTTGATTGTCAAAGAAAAAGCGATGAAAGGATTTTTTATCAAAAATTTACATAATTTAGTCATATTTTGCATTTTGATGCCGAATCTTTTGATTGCGTTGTAAAAGTGATATTTCACCTCAATAAACAGCATTAACATTTTGATAAAAATAAAGTTTATTTTTAATCAATCTTATTTTTCTCGAAAGATGGCCAAAAAACTGTAAGTCATTGTAGAAAAAGAAAGAATTTAGATTGTGCAGCCGCTTGACTCAAGGCATTTTGAAAACTATAGTGGTGTCAAAATGATGTGAAGTGGGTAAAAATGGAAATTTTTGACTAACGAGGTTTGTTTTGTTTCGAGGTATAAGTTCAATCAGTCTGGACGTTAAGGGGCGCGTTGCAATTCCTACCCGTTATAGGGAGGAGTTACAGGAGTGCTGCGACCGTCAATTGGTTGTGACAGTTGCTGTTGATGATCGTTGTGTTGGCGAGCCAGGTTGTTTATGGCTTTATCCATTGCCTGAGTGGGAAAAATTAGAGCAAACCATTAGCAAATTACCAACCTTAAACAAAATGGCGGGCAAATTAAGGCGATTTGTTATTGGCAATGCCTCTGAATGTGAAATGGATAGCCAAGGTCGTTTGTTATTACCTGAAAAATTACGCGAATTTGCCTGTATGGAAAAACATATCGTCTTAGTTGGGCAATTGAATAAATTTGAAATTTGGAACGAAGCCGCGTGGCAAGCTAAAGAGCAGGATTGGCTTGATGGTAGTGATAACGAGGGCTTAGAAGAGCTTGGCTCTTTGTCATTTTAATGGAGGCAAATGAGCATCAATCAGTTCTGTATCACGAGTCATTACAGGCGCTGAATATAAAAGAAGACGGCATCTATATCGATTGTACTTTCGGTCGTGGTGGGCATAGTGGTGGCATTCTTCAGCAGTTAGGGCAGAACGGTAAATTACTGGCATTTGATCGTGATATTGACGCAATAAACAGTCGTGAAGCGCAGCAGTTACGTCAAGACAGTCGCTTTCATTTGCATCATGGTTGCTTTGATGAATTGGCTAGTGTTTCTCAACAGCTAGGCTATTTCGGCAAAGTTGATGGGATATTGATGGATTTAGGTGTTTCATCGCCGCAATTGGATGTTGCTGAGCGAGGCTTTAGCTTTATGCGCGATGGCCCTTTGGATATGCGAATGGATACAACTCGCGGTGTTTCGGCTGCTGAGTATTTGGCTCAAGTAGATGAGCAAGAATTAGTAAAAATTTTGTTTGATTATGGTGATGAGCGTTTTGCTCGGCGAATAGCAAGGGCAATTGTCGAGCAACGACAAATTTCACCGGTTCAAACGACTTTACAGCTAGCTAAGTTAATTGATAACGCAGTGCCGTTTCGGGATAAACATAAACATCCTGCAACTCGCTCTTTTCAAGCGATCAGAATTGAAGTTAATCAAGAGCTTGAGCAAGTTAAGGCTGGGTTAAGCCAAACACTTGATGTTATGGGGTCACATGGGCGATTGGTAGTGATTGCTTTTCATTCCTTGGAAGATCGAATCGTAAAGCGCTTTATCCGCAATGAGTCTGGGCAAAAATTTAACCCGGGTAAATTGCCAATTAAAGAACAAGATATTGAGCGAGGGCTGTTAAAAAAAATGGGGCAGTCAATTAAGGCTCAAGCGGATGAGTTAAAACAAAATCCGCGTGCGCGAAGTGCGGTGATGCGGGTGGCGGAGAAGATTTAGTGGCTGCTGTTAGAAATGTTCTGTTGGTATTGTTGGTGATTATGTTCCTGTTATCGGCTATTGCTGTGATTTATAGCAAATATCAATTTCGCCAAGTATTTATGGAAATCCAGAAAAAAGAAAAAGAACTGGATGATTACGAGGTTGAATGGGGGCGGTTACAGTTGGAACTAACCACCTTAACAGAAGAAAATCGCATTGAAATTGAGGCAAGACATCGGTTGATGCTGACTTTACCTGCACAAGACAAAATTATTTATATCAAGCCTTAATGCGAATTTCGAGTCGATCCAATAGAGGTGCTAAATACACTTCTGATTTTGCAACTAGACGTTATTTGTTGCTAGGCACAATGATGTTAGCTATGTCTGTCTTGGTTGGTCGGGCAGTTTATTTGCAAATCTTTAACAAGGATTTTTTGCAAGATAAAGGCGATATGCAGCATGTTGGTGTAGTGCCGGTATCTGCTTATCGTGGGCAGATTAAAGATAGAAATGGTGAGCCATTGGCTATTAGTACGCCGGTACAGTCAATTTGGGTGAATCCGCGTCAGTTGAAAGATTCGGAATCAGAAAAAATTGGCCAAATGGCAAAGATATTGTCTATGCCAGAAAAGGAATTGCGAGCCGTTTTAGCAAAAGAAGCTGACAAGCGGTTTATGTATTTAAAACGCCAAATTAATCCAGCTATTGCAGAGAAGGTTAAAGCTTTAGAAATTACTGGTGTTTATTTCGAAAGAGAATTTAAGCGTTATTACCCCGCTGGTGCTGTGTCTGGTCATTTATTGGGATTTACCAATATTGATGATGTAGGCCAAGAAGGTATGGAGCACGGTTACGAGCATATTTTGCGCGGAAAAATCGGCAAAAAACGGGTCATTAAAGACGGTAAAGGTCACGTTATTAAAGACGTGGAAAATATTGAACCAGCAGAGGCTGGACGTGATTTGGTTTTAACCATTGATCAACGGATTCAATATTTAGCTTATAGAGAATTGCAAAATGTGTTGATTGAAAATAAAGCGCATTCAGCTTCTCTGGTCGTTTTAGATGCAAAAAATGGCGATGTTTTGGCCGCTGTTACCCAGCCAGCATTTAATCCGAATAACCGTAAAGAATTGAGTAGTAGTCGTTATCGCAATCGAGCCATGGTTGATAGTTTTGAGCCAGGTTCAACGGTTAAGCCCTTTGTGGTTGCGGCAGCATTAGATGGTGGTTATGTCGATCCGAATGTGATGATTGAAACCCATGGGGTTTATCAATTTGGTAGCCACATTGTTAAAGATGTACACAATTATGGCACTTTGGATTTAGCCCATGTATTGCAAAAATCTAGCAATATTGGCGTGGTTAAAATCAGCATGACGATGCCGCCAGAATATTTTTGGAATGTGTATAGCAAATTAGGTTTTGGTACTTCAGCTGGCGTAGGTTTTCCTGGTGAAGCCAGTGGCTCTTTGTTGGATTATCAAGGTTGGCATGAGTTTGATCAGGCAACCTTATCTTATGGCTATGGTGTGTCTACATCAGTATTACAGTTAGCTCGGGCATGGACGGCGCTGGCAGATGATGGTGTTATACATTCTGTGACTTTGCTGAAGCGCGATGAAGACCCAGATACTCAGCGGGTGTTTAAGCCTGAAACGGCTAGAAAAGTTAGGGAGATGCTGGAACGGGTAATCAGCAAAGAAGGTACCGCTTATCAAGCGCGTGTTGAAGGTTATCGGGTAGCCGGTAAAACAGGCACAGTCAGAAAAGCCGGTGTCGGCGGTTATACCGAAGATAAGTATTTTTCAGTGTTTGTTGGTTTGGCTCCGGCGAGTAATCCGCGATTCATTATCGCGATTATGGTCGATGACCCTAGTTCGGGGCAGTATTACGGTGGTTTAGTTGCAGCGCCGGCGTTTTCCAAAGTGATGGCTGGCGCACTAAGAATTTATGGTGTCGAGCCGGATGGTGTCGAAAACATGCATTTGTTGTTGAGTCGCTAATGACACTGGCCGAATTGCTTGCCGACATAGTTGATGTCGATTGCGATATAGCGGTTTCTGGTTTAGGACTGGATAGTCGCCATATGAATACTGGTGATTTGTTTATCGCCTTAAATGGTGCGCAACAACACGGAATTGAACACGCATTAATGGCAGTTGAACAAGGTGCAGTTGCTGTCATTTATGATCCAGAAGGGATTGTGAAACTGCCAGAAATAGCCGTCGAGTGTGTGGCGATTCCGCAATTGTCAGACGTTTTGGGAACGATAGCTGCCAAATTTTATGGCAAGCCATCTGAAAAATTAGCAGTGATTGGTATTACTGGAACGAATGGCAAAACCACTTGTAGCCAGTTAATCGCACAAGCATTACCTGCTTGTGGAGTGATTGGAACTTTGGGTTGGGGGGAGTTCGGGCGATTGTTGCCTACTGCCAATACCACACCGGATGCTTTGGCGATGCAATCAATGTTGTACCAGTTTGTGCAGCAAAATAAACAAGCGGTTGCTATAGAGGTTTCATCGCACGGTTTGCAACAAGGTCGGGTTAATGCAGTCGAATTTACCGGCGCAGTATTCACCAATATCAGTCGTGATCATTTGGACTATCACGGCAGCATGGATGAATACTTAAAAGCCAAACTAGCGTTGTTTAAATTGCCCAGTTTGCAGTTTGCAGTGGTTAATTTAGACGATGCTAAAAGTGCTGATGTCCTTGAGGCTTTGGATAGTAGGGTTGGTCGCTGGACTTTTAGTACACAAGGTAAAAGTCTAGCCAATGCGCAAAGCCTGATTGCCGAAAACATTCGCTACAGCAATAACGGTATAGATTTTGAGGTTCGGTTTGGTGAGACAACTGCGTCGGCTCATACACCGATTATTGGCGCGTTTAATCTCGAAAATGTCTTGGCAGTGTTGGCGGTTTTGTTGGCGATCAATATACCGCTGCAACAAGCAATAGCAAGCTTAGGAAAGCTCAAAGCAATTGCCGGACGAATGGAAAAATTGGGTGGTGGTGATAAACCAACGGTCTTAGTCGATTACGCCCACACCCCTGATGCACTGGAAAAAGTGCTGAAGGTAGTTAAAACCTATCAACCTTTATCAGTGGTATTTGGTTGTGGTGGCAATCGTGATCAAGGCAAACGGTCAGAAATGGGCCGAATTGCTGAAACGTGGGCGGATCAAGTAATTGTTACTGATGACAACCCGCGTTATGAAGCAGCTGACCAGATTATTGAGCAGATTTTGGCGGGTTGCCAGACTGACAAAATTACAGTGATTAACGATAGAGCAACGGCGATAAGCACGGCGATTCGACAAGCGAAGCTAGGTGATTGGATTGTGATAGCAGGTAAAGGCCATGAAGATTATCAAGAAATTAACGGTGTTAAATGGCCGTTTAGTGATCAAACAATCGTTGAACAAGCTTTAGCAACTTGGGGGCAACAGTGAAACTGCAATTAAGCGATATAGCAACAGCGGTACAAGGCGAGTTAATTGGTGCTGATATTGCCGTCAATGGCGTTGGCATTGATACTCGTACTTTGCAAGCCGGTGATTTGTATATCGCGATTAAAGGTAAGCAGTTTGACGGTCATGATTTTGTTGATAAAGCTCAGCAAGCTGGAGCAATTGCTATTTTGGTCCAGCGACAAATCAACACGGATTTGCCGCAAATTGTTGTTAAAGACAGCCATTTGGCGTTGGCAGAATTAGCTGGATTTTGGCGTAAGCAATTAGCAGTGAAAGTGGTCGGCGTTACTGGAAGTAACGGCAAAACCACGGTTAAAGAAATGATTGCGGCGATTTTAGCTACCCAAGGCGAAACGCTGTTTACTCAAGGCAATCTTAATAATGATATTGGTGTGCCTTTAACCTTATTAAAGTTGAATGCCAGCCATCGCTATGCCGTGATTGAAATGGGTGCTAATCATCTAGGTGAAATTGCTTACACCAGCCGATATGCCCAGCCGCAGGTTAGCGTGATTACCAATGTTGGCGCAGCGCATATTGAAGGTTTTGGTGACATTCAAGGTGTGGCAAAAACCAAGGGTGAAATTATTGAAACTCTCGCTGCTGATGGTGTGGCGGTGATTAATCGTGATGATGTGTTTTACGGTTTTTGGTGTGATTTAGCTAAATCACGCCAAACAGTTGCTTTTGGCTTTAGTGAGCAAGCCGATTTACGGGCAGAAAACATTAATACCGAACTGCAAAGCAACGGTTACGTGACTGAATTTGATTTAAAAATTGCTGGGCGCGAAGGTTTAGCAATCAAGCTGAATTTAGCCGGTGAGCACAATGTAAAAAATGCTTTAGCCGCGATTGCCGCAACTTTGCAATTTGATGTGGATTTGCAGGATATAAAACGTGGATTGGAAACTGTAAAACCGGTTACCGGCAGAATGCAGCCTCTACTCGGCAGAAAAGGCAATTTGATTATCGATGACACTTACAACGCTAACCCTTCATCACTGAATGCAGCGTTGGCAGTATTAAAGCCAAACCAAACCAATTGGTTGGTTTTGGGGGCATTTGGTGAATTAGGCGCTGACAGTGCCGATATACATCGACAAATGGGTGACAGTATTAAAGCGATGCCCGTGCAGCGGTTATTTGCTACCGGCGCATTGGCGAAACATAGCGTCGAAGCGTTTGGTGACGGCGGACAGTATTTTGAAACGCAACAAGCATTAATTGCCGCTTTAGATGAAGCGGTTACAGGTCAGGAAACCTTATTGGTGAAAGGCTCGCGATCACAAAAAATGGAAAATGTGGTGGCGGCCATGGTTGACAATTTTAGAGCAGCATAATGTTACTTTTACTTGCAGATTTTTTATCAAATATCGACAGCGGATTCAGGGTTTTACATTACCTGACCTTTAGAGCGATTTTAGGCGTGTTAATCGCGCTGGTCGTTTCGTTGCTAATTGGGCCGATGGTGATTAGAAAATTAACCCGCAACAAAATCGGTCAAAGCGTTCGTGACGATGGCCCGCAAAGCCATTTTTCAAAATCAGGCACCCCAACCATGGGTGGCAGCATGATTTTATTTGCGGTGGCGATTAGTACCTTATTGTGTGCTGATTTGAACAATCGCTATATCTGGGTGGTGTTATTAGTGACATTAGCGCATGGCGTAATTGGCTTTGTTGATGATTATAAAAAGGTCTTGCTAGGTAATAGCGATGGTCTGTCAGCAAAAGCTAAATATTTTTGGCAATCGGTGGTTGCAGCGAGTGCCGCTGTGTATTTATTCAATACCGCTCAAGTGCCGGCAGAAACCCAGCTAATTGTGCCGTTCTTTAAAAATGTGACTTTAAATTTAGGCTGGGGTTATGTGGTCTTGACCTATTTTGTGATTGTTGGCACCAGTAATGCGGTCAATTTAACTGATGGTTTAGATGGCTTGGCGATTATGCCAACTGTACTGATTGCAGCGGCCTTGGCGATTTTTGCTTATCTATCAGGACACATTAATTTCTCGCAATACCTACAAATTCCCTTTATCCCAAAATCGGGTGAATTGATGGTGTTTTGCGCCGCTTTAGTAGGCGCTGGTTTAGGTTTCTTATGGTTCAACGCCTACCCTGCTATGGTATTTATGGGCGATGTCGGCGCATTGGCTTTGGGTGCGGCTTTAGGGATTGTGGCTGTTTTAGTCAGACAAGAAATCGTTTTGGTAGTCATGGGCGGTGTGTTTGTCATGGAAACCATTTCGGTGATTATTCAGGTCGCTTCTTACAAGATACGCAAAAAACGCGTGTTTTTAATGGCACCGATTCACCATCATTTTGAATTAAAAGGCTGGCCAGAGCCGCGCGTTATTGTGCGGTTTTGGATTATTTCGGTGATTTTAGTGCTGATTGGTCTATCGACCTTAAAGCTGAGATAACTATGAATACCACCGCACTGCTCAGTTCTCTGGAAACACATTTCAAGCTGAACCCAGCTGACGCTCGACTATTGATTGTCGGTTTGGGTGCGACTGGCTATTCAGCTGCGCAGTTTCTTCAGAAAACACCGATTAAATTTGCGGTGATTGATAGTCGTAGCCATCCGCCATTAATCGATAGCTTGCGTGAGCAAATGCCCGATGTCGCGGTGTTTTGTGGCGGTTTTGAACAATCTGCGTTTGATGTGGCAACCCATTTATTGGTGAGTCCCGGTGTTTCGTTAAACGAACAAGCTATTTATAAAGCCATGCAAGCTGGTGTTACCGTCATGAGTGATATTGATTTATTTGCTTGTGCGACTGATAAACCGATTATTGCGATTACTGGTTCCAATGGCAAAAGCACGGTTACCACTATGCTGGGCGATATGGGTCAGGCGGCGGGTGTCAAAACTGCTATTGGCGGCAATTTGGGTACACCAGCGTTAGATTTGTTACAACAAGATGCCGACTTATATGTGCTGGAGTTATCGAGCTTTCAGTTAGAAAGAACTACTGCTTTAAATGCCAAAGCAGCAACTGTTCTAAACGTCACACCTGATCATCTTGATCGTCATGATGGCATGGAAGGTTACGCTCAAGAAAAACAACGTATTTTCCGTGGCGATGGCGCGATGATTTTAAATGCTGATGATTTACTTGTGATGGCTATGCAAACTGAACATCGCACCACTTACAGTTTCTCAACTGAGCAAAATGCTGATTTTTATCTGCAACGCGGAGAACAAGATCAACTGATGTTTGGTCAACAAGCTTTAATGAATGCCAGTGAATTGAATCTGGAAGGCACCCATAATATTGCTAATGCCCTAGCCGCATTAGCTTTAGGTCATGCCGTTGGTTTGGATTTAGCCGCTATGTGCAAAGCGTTGGCCAAGTTCAAAGGCTTGGCACATCGGATGCAAAAAGTAGCCGAAGTTAAAGGTGTGTCTTGGGTCAATGATTCAAAGGCAACCAATATTGGCGCTTGCGTTGCGGCTTTACAAGGTTATCAGCACAAAGTGATTTTAATTGCGGGTGGTGATGGCAAAGGTGCTGATATGCAAGAGTTGGTGCCAGCAGTTCAAGCTAAAACCAAAGCTGTGATTGTGATGGGTAAAGATGCTGAGTTAATCAGCACTGCAATTGATGGCTGTGTTCCCGTCTACTTTGCTGACAATATGAAACAAGCGGTTTCGATTGCCGCTCAGCAAGCAGTAGAGGGCGATAGCGTTTTGTTATCACCGGCTTGCGCCAGTTTAGATCAATACAAAAGCTATGCTGATCGCGGCAATAAATTTGCCGAAGCGGTCTTGGGGTTGCCGTCATGCTAAACCCGACAAAACTACTCAGCATCGAAACTCGTTCAAACATTGATGGCTTATTAATGTTTGCCTGTTTTAGTTTGTTGATTATTGGTTTTGTTATGGTGATCTCGGCCTCTTTGCATTTAGGCGTGAAAATGGCTAATGACACTTCGCATTATCCCTTTAAGCAATTTTTTCATATTGTTTTGGGGTTAGTGGTTGCTGGTTTTGTGATGAAAACCCCGATTCAAGCTTGGGAGAAATGGGGCAAGCCGTTGTTCATTGTCGGAGTGGTTTTATTGTTGATTGTTTTGATTCCTGGGGTAGGTATCAAAGTTAATGGCAGTATTCGCTGGCTATCTATTTTGGGGTTAAGAGTTCAGGTTTCTGAAGTAATGAAACTGATTTCTGTAGTTTACATGGCGGGCTATATCACTCGACATGGCGATCACGTTCGACATTCTAGGGTTGGTTTGATCAGACCGATGGGCTGGCTTTCTTTGGCTTGTGGATTGTTATTGTTAGAACCCGATTTTGGTTCAGTAGTCGTGATCGTGGTGATTGCGATGGGCATGATGTTTTTAGCAGGAGCTCGACTGTACCAATTTTTAGTATTGACAATGTTATTAAGCTTCGCTGCGATATTTTTAGTTTATTGGTCTCCATATCGTTTGGCTCGAGTGCTTAGCTTTAGCGACCCGTGGGCCGATGCTAGAAACACGGGTTTTCAGTTAACTCAAGCCTTGATTTCTTTTGGCCGTGGTGAATTTTTTGGTGTTGGTTTAGGTAATGGAATTCAAAAATTATTCTATTTGCCGGAAGCCCATACCGATTTTCTATTTTCAGTATTGGGCGAAGAATTAGGTTTAGTCGGTGTTATAGCCATAGTTGGTTTATTTAGCATCTTGGTTTTACGCGCATTTGCGATTGGTGAATTAGCTGAAAAACGTGATGAAACATTTTCCGCTTTAGTGGCTTATGGTTTAGGTATTTGGTTTGGCTTTCAAGCCTTTATCAACATGGGGGTCAACATGGGCATGTTGCCTACCAAAGGTTTGACCTTACCGCTGATGAGTTACGGCGGCGGCAGCATGATTGTGATGTGTGGTGCTATGGCGTTGTTATTTCGGGTTCAGTATGAATTGAATTCTAACAATAGAAGCTCATCAGTAGTAGGGAGCCAAACATGAATCAGCGTATCGTGATTATGGCTGGTGGCACTGGTGGTCATGTATTCCCTGCCTTGGCGGTTGCTCAAGAATTGCAAACTCGTGGTTGGCAAGTGAGTTGGTTAGGTACTCACAATGGTTTAGAAAGCCGTGTTGTTCCAGAAAATAGCATTGAGATTGATTGGCTAGCTGTAGCGGGAATCCGCGGCAAAGGTTTGCTGTCTAAATTCACAGCGG
>CAIZCB010000276.1 GCA_903931355.1 uncultured Pseudomonadota bacterium | reverse complement strand
TTTCCGCCAGCGTGTCATGAGCTTGGTCGTAATCGCCTTGCTCTTTATAAGCAACCGACAATTGCTTGATCACATCTTTCGCAATCGGGTGATCATGGTGCAAAGACTCGCCGAGTTGAATGGCCTGTTCCGGTTGCCCCAACAGCCGCAAAGCCTGAATCATATCCACCGAAGCGCCAGATTTAATCGGATCTAACTGATTGGCGTGGCGAAAGTTGTCCAGCGCCATCGTGTATTGCTGCTGCGCCGCGTCATGCTTACCCTCAGCATCAATCTGTTGCCCCCATTGCATCCGCATTCTGCCCAAGTGGGTGAGGCGGTCAAGATTCGGATTGATGCGCGTCAATCGATCATTCCAATAAATCGCATGATCAATATCACCAGCAAACGTCGCATCATCCGCCAACATCGCCAGCGCAATCTCATTATTCGGATCTTCGGTCGCCACCGCTTGCGCGATTTTGATCGCTTGTTGATGCTGACCAGAACGATGCAATAGCGTTGCCAGTTTTAGCTTCCACTTAATTTCATGCGGATGGCGTTCCACCAACTCACGCCATTTCTGTTCCGCCAAATCCCAATAATCCGCCGCCGAAGCATGTTCGGCCAGACGAGTACGCAATAAATCATTGTCCGGCTGTTGCTCTAAATGCGATTCCAACAAGCGAATCGAGTCATCGTAATCGTGTTTATTCCAATAGGTTTGTGCTAAACCGATCACCGCCACACTGTCATCAGGATTATGTTCCAAACTTTGTCGGTAATAACTGGCCGCCTCATCATTCCTACCGGCATCAGCCAAAATAGTGCCTAAACGATTAAGTTTTTTCGGCACCGGATTGGCCGCAACTATCGGCTGTAATAATTGAATCGCTTCCGCGTCTTTATTCATCGCCAACAACACTTCGGCCTTAGCTGATTGCGCGTCAATATCTGTAGGCGAGTGCGCCAAAATCGCATTCAACTCAGTTTCGGCAGCGGGGTAATCTTTTTGGCCGATAAAAATTTTCGCCCGACCCAATTTAGCCGCTTGATTATTCGGCTCGGTTTTCAAAATCTGCGCGTAATTATCCAAACCTTGTTGCCAAAGCTGATCTTGCTCACTGGCATGGGCCACCGCCAACAGCGTGGCGCTATCGGCTGGCACCGTTTGCAGAATCGAACCCCAAATCTGATAAGCGCGTTGATTGTCACCAGCTTTGCGCAGATTAACCCCCAAACCCCGCCAAGCCGCCAAAATCGAGGCATCAGCCCGACCGCCCAAACTGGCTTTATAAATCTCGCCCGCTTGTTCATATTGGCCGATCTCAGCAATCGCCTTCGCCAAACGCAATTGATTAAACGGCACCGGCTCGGCCTTAGTCAGCTGTCTTAACAACGGTTCGGCTTCTTGAAACCGCGCTTGGCCGAGTAAAGCATCCGCCAATAGCGATTTAGCATTGTTATCCGACGGCGCATCATTAATCGCCGCCCGCGCTGCTTGTTCAGCCGATGGAAATTGATGTTGAGCGATAAAAATCCGCGCCTGTCCCAAATGCGCCGCCAAATTAGTCGGCACCAGGTTTAACACCTGTCCGTAATAATGATTAGCATCGTCCCACTGTTGATCCTGTTCACTGGCCTTACTCAACGCCAACAAAGTCGGTAAATCATTCGGAAACGCTTGATTCAAATCCCGCCAGATTTGAAAAGCCCGCGGCTTCTGCCCCAAGCCCCAATAACTCCAACCCAAGCCCCGCCAAGCTGCAAGCGACCCCTTATCCAGCGCAATCGCCCGCTCAAACGCCAGCCGCGCATCATCAAACCTCGCTTCCGAATACAGTGAATTGGCTTTTTCCAACACCACGCCAAGCGAATCCGACCCTAATTCATCAGCATGGGAAGCCATAGAAAACCCCAGCAACAACACATTCGCCAATAGCTTGGGTTGGCGCATTTGTTGATTAACCAGGCGTTGAACGCGATGTTGAAACGGCTTTGCCATTAAATTGCTTCCTTATTCTTGATTTAAGAAATATGTACGACGGGGTTAGCTTAGCGGCAATAAAAACCGCGTTCTGTGCGTTGAGCAACATAGCGGAGGGGTTGGGAATGGCTGGGTTTTGGTGGGTGGGGGAGGGGGTTATGTGGGGTGGGGGACGGATGGGGTGTTGATTATTTTTACGGCTAATTAATTGTAATTATTGGATTTAATATTATTTAACATTTTGTTTTTTGTAATTTTTAAATAATTAATTTACGCTTAATGAAATTTATTGTTAAATATAAATAACAGATTTTAAAATTTTCAAAAAAGGAAAGCATTATGTTTTGCCAACAATGTGGAGTTAATAATAATCAAGAATCAAAGTTTTGTGTTTCATGTGGAAACAGTTTATTGCTTAGCAATGAACTGCTGGAGGGCTTAGAAAACATTGTCACTCCCTATGCTCAAAAGTATGCTGGTTTTTGGTTTCGAACCCTTGCCGCAGTTATTGATGAAGTTCTTGTCCAAGTATTAGCGATTTTACTTGTATTGCCCTTTGTTTTTACTTTAGTTTTATTGATGATTCATACATCAACTAAAGAAGAAATTGAATTCGCAGGCAGAGTTTTGGGTTTTATAGTCGGAATTCTGGTTCACTGGCTTTGGTTCACTGTTGCCGAATCTTCAAAATGGCAGGGAACGCTTGGTAAAAAAATGCTTGGCCTTAAGGTAGTAGATGATCGAGGTCAACGTATTGGATTTGGAAGAGCAAATGCAAGATATTGGTCAAAATATTTATCGAAATTAATTTTATTTATTGGTGTTGTTATGGTTGCATTTACTAAGAAGAAACAAGGTCTTCATGACAAAATAGCAGGTACATTGGTTATTAAGACCAATGATTAACATCATCCTATGCAATGATTTGAAACATGGATATTGCGTTGCCAACAACCGGCTTCGGCGCATCCTCTAACTGAGTACACTGTTATGATTAATTTTAATGGTATTGGGTAAAAAATGTATATATTTGATATTATTATTTTTATAGCCTTTTTGTTTATCATATTGCCTTCCTTGATCTTTAAAAAAATATGGCTTTTGGTATATATAGTTTTTTTGGTGTATTGGTTTTGTTCATATCAGTTCCTTTGGAATATGAAATACACTACAATCCTAATCATGTCGATACAGGTGGTGGTTGGGCAATCAGTGAATGAATTTGTAATCTCTATCTGATGACCTATTTATTGGGATTATTGTTAAGGGTTGCATTGTATAAACTACTAAGGCGTAGGCTGGGTTGAACAACGTGAAACCCAGCGTGGAGGCATTCAGCTCATAGGATGATGACATGGACTCCTCTCCACACCCAACGGTGTCACAATGCACCAGACAATTAAAACGGGGCAAAGAGGAGTCCTAAATGAATCGTAACGTAGTGGGTTTGGATATTGCAA
>CAIZCB010000275.1 GCA_903931355.1 uncultured Pseudomonadota bacterium | reverse complement strand
GATTTATTTAAATAATCTCCCCTAACCCCTCTTTTTCAAAGAGGGGAAAAGCAATACCTAATAGCAGTCTCATTGCCGGGGCTTCCCAACCCAGAAACAGGTTCGGAATCATGAAAAACCTGCCAAAAATTTTACTGTTCTCAACCCTGTTTTTGATTACACCGTTAGCGGTGAGTATCAAAATGGCTGCTGCGTTTAGTGCGTTCAAAATCATTACCTTGGGTTTGAAATTACAAACCATTGATAGCGCCAAGCAACAAGGGCGTTTATTTTTGGGTTGGCTAGTGGGTTGGGTGATCGCCACACAAAACTTAAATGAGTTTAAAAATGGCGATTACAGCCATTTTTTTACCCAACTGGGTTTGAATGTTCTCTTGGTAGGCAGCTTGGCATATGCTGCTGGGATTATCTGGTTCAAAGTCAAGAAGTCCAAAAATAGCGAGCCTTTACCGATTGAGCCACAAGCAGAAACACCGCGTCCTACGTTTGTGCAAATCAGCGCTTATTTAACGCTATTCCTTATTTTGTTGGCCGTGAAAACCGGCACAGCGCAATATCAATTAGCAACGGCGTATCAGCAGGGTGGTTTCATCAATCAGAACAGTGAAAAAGCCCAGTTTTGGTTGAAAAAAGCCGCTGATTTAGGCCATCAACAGGCCAAACAGCAAATAGACGCAAATTAATAAGCCATCGACTAGCGAGGTTTTAACTGCGGCTCGGTGCGTTGCGCCGCCAATCGCTGCTCTGATGTTACAATGTACGGCTTTATGCCCACAGCGAATCCCGCTTGGGTGCATGTAAAACACTATCAGGTCATCTATGAGTAAGCTTAAATGCGCTGTGATCGGTGCAGGATATTTAGGAAAGTTTCATGCGGAAAAATACGCCGCATTGCCAGATTGTGAACTGGTTGCCGTGGTCGATGTCAGCGAAGAAGCGGCTAAAACCGTTGCTGAAAAACACGGTGCTCAAGCCTTAACCGACTATCACGCCTTATTAGGCCAAGTCGATGCCGTCAGTATCGTGGTGCCAACCACTTTACATCACAGCGTTTCCCGTGATTTTCTTAATGCTGGCGCTCATGTGCTGGTGGAAAAACCGATTACAGTCACGGTTGAAGAAGCCGATGATTTAATCGCCATCGCTCGCGAAAAAAATCTGATTTTGCAGGTTGGTCATTTAGAACGCTTCAATCCTGCCGTGCGTGGTTTGGAAAATCTCGAAGAAAAACCGCTGTTTATCGAATCGCATCGTTTGTCGCCGTTTAATCCCCGTGCCAATGATGTCAGCGTGGTGTTGGACTTAATGATTCACGACATCGACATTATTTTGGCTTTGGTTGATTCTGAAGTTGAACGCATCGATGCCAGTGGTACAGCGGTTTTGACTCAAGGCACTGACATTGCCAATGTGCGACTGACCTTTAAAAACGGTTGTGTTGCCAACGTCACCGCCAGCCGAATCAGCATGAAAATGGAACGCAAAATGCGGATGTTCCGGCCTTGTTCTTATATTTCAGTCGATTTCCAAAATCGGGTATTGGTTAAACACAAAACCGGCGACAAAGAAATGTTCCCTGGAATTCCCGAAATCGTTAGCGAAGAATCAGTCTTTGAAAGTGGCGATGCCTTGTTTGAGGAAATTAAACACTTTGTGCATTGCATCAAAACTGGCGAAAATCCTTTAGTATCAGGCGAAGCAGGACGTCGAGCGTTGGCAACTGCTATCGAAATTACCCAATTTTTAAAACACGGATAAAGGTCAGCATTATGATCCCTATGGTTAATCTAAAAGCTCAGTACGCCGAGATTAAAGACGAAATTGAGCGTGGCTTGGCGGAAACTATCGACAACTGTTCGTTTATTCTAGGGCCACATGTGCAAGCCTTTGAAAAAGAAGCGGCGGATTATTTAGGGGTTAAACACGCGATTGGTTGCGCCTCGGGCACCGATGCTTTGCATTTGGCTTTATTGGCCGAAGGCATAGGCGCTGGCGACGAAGTGATTACCAGTGCTTTTACCTTTATCGCCACCGCCGAAGCGATTAAATATGTCGGTGCCAAGCCGGTGTTTGTTGATATTGATCCGCAAACCTTCAACATCACCCCTGAAAATATCGAAAAAGCGATCACCGCCAAAACCAAAGCGGTGATGCCAGTGCATTTGTTTGGTCAGCCGGTCGATTTGCCAGCGATTAAAGCGATTTGCGATAAACACGGTTTGAAATTGATTGAAGACTGCGCCCAATCGTTTGGCGCTACTGTCAACGGCAAACAAACCGGTGGCTTTGGTGATGCCGCGGGTTTCAGCTTTTTCCCTAGCAAAAACTTAGGTTGTTTCGGCGATGGCGGCTTAGTCACTACCAATTGCGATAAAGCTGCGGCCAAAATTAAGCAATATCGCAACCACGGTTCCGATGTGCGTTATTACCATGATGTGATTGGCTACAACAGCCGTTTGGATGAAATGCAAGCGGTGGTGTTACGCGCCAAGCTCAAACACATTGATGAATACAATGCTGCTCGTCGTCATGCCGCGCATTTGTACTCAGAATTAATGGCTGATTTACCGTTAACCACGCCGCATGAAGATAGTGTTGGTGTGCATGTTTATCATCAATACACTTTGTTATCGGAACGCCGCGATGAAATCATGAAGGCTTTGCAAGATCAGCAAATCGCTTGCGCGGTTTACTATCCAGTGCCATTGCATCAGCAAAATGTATTTAAAGATGAATGTGCTGGCTTGTCGTTACCGGTGACTGAATCGGTTGCTGCCAACTGTTTCTCGTTGCCGATTTGTTCATCAATCAGCGATGACACGGTTAAGCAAATTGTTGCTGTAATTCGTAGCGTTTTTAATTAACGCTAAGGCGTAGGGTGGATAAGCGCAGCGCCATCCACCTTATTCGCCTTCGCGGTGGATGCGCTACCGCTTTCCACCCTACTTGATTTTCCATGCGTAGCTTGGGTTAGGCGACAGCCGTAACCCAACACGTTGGCCTTTGATTCTGGGATAGGCATTATCGCGCTAACCCACCACGCTGTTATCTAATCACGTATCCTATGACCAACTCGCCCTACACCGTCCTGTTCAGCGCCGGCGAAGCCTCTGGCGATCAACACGCCGCGCATATGTTTCAAGAACTCCAAGCCTTATGCCCAAACATCAAAGGCATCGGCATGGGCAGTAGCAAAATGCGCCAAGCCGGTATTGATATTCGCTTTGACTCAGCTTCAATCGGCGTCATCGGGGTGATTGAAGTGTTGAAACACTACGGCGAAATCCGCAAAGCCCTCAAGCTAATGAAGCAGATTGTCGCTAAACAAAAACCGGATTTACTGGTCTGCGTCGATTACAAAGAATTCAATCTCAAACTCGCGCAATTTGCCAAACGCCAAGGTATCAAAGTGCTGTTCTACGTTAGTCCACAAGTCTGGGCATGGCGAGCAGGGCGGGTGGAAACCTACGGCAAAGCGATTGACATGATGGCGGTGATTTTTCCGTTTGAAACCGCCTATTACCAAGCCAAAAACGTCCCCGTTCGCTATGTCGGCCATCCCTCGGTCGATAAAGTCAAACCGTTACGCAGTCGCGATGATGATTTGCAGTTATTTGAATTAGACAGCCAACGGCCTATCGTCGGCATTTTGCCCGGTAGTCGCGGCAACGAAATCAAACGCATGTTGCCGGTGATGCTACAAGCCGCGCAAACTCTAGCCCAGCGCCATCCCGACTTACAATTTGTACTACCGCAAGCCGATTCGATTAGCGACCAGGTCTTGCAAAGCCATCTACAAAACTGCTCGTTAACGATCAAAGTGGTTAAACAACAACCCTACGACGTGATTCAATGCTGTGACGCGATTATGACCACCTCCGGCACCGCTTCACTGGAAATCGCCTTGCTCGGTATCCCGATGGTCATCGCCTACCGCCTATCACCGTTAACCTATTGGCTCGGCACCAAATTGGTCAAAATTGCTTTCATCGGCCTGCCTAACATTATTGCTGGCAAAGGGATTGTTAAAGAGCTGATTCAAGATGCGGTCAGTGCTGACAGTTTGGCGGCAGAAATTGAGCGATTGTTGGATGATGCGGATTATCGACAAGCGTGTTTACAAGGGTTGGCGCAGGTTAAAACTGAACTGGGTGAGGGCGGTGGATCGAAGAATATGGCGGAGTTGGCGGTGGAGATGTTGGGTCGATATGTTTAAATGTAAAAACTTTTTATGCTAGTCTTTATCCTTGTTGATATATCCCTACATGCCATTTGAATTGTTTAGCTCATCTTAAGCGCCTTGCAAAAAGTTAGCATGTATTGTTTGTTGATCAGCCTTGTGGCTGAAGGAATAGTGTGCAACTCATGTATGTTGACTTGTTGTTAATTGCTATGGGCTATTTATTTTTAAATCAGTTATCACTAAAAACAATGAACGACAAAAAAACTTATTTTTTTAAACCAAGTCACGCAGTATTTGGGAAAACGACTTTAGATTCATCTGTTGTTTTTTTAAATCGATCAAGAAAGGTGGAGACAACTATTATATTGGATGCAAATATAATGATAAGTATAGAGAAAGTTGTTAAAGAAGGTAATAAGAGATCGCTATTGAAAAAGTATGGGTTGCATGACTTTATTGAACTTATTAATGGATGTCCTTCAAAGAGTGTTTTTTTATCTCCTGGATTTGCTTTTAATGAAATGCCCCCTGCAAATGCAATTATATCAAAACAATGTTATGAGGTTTTTGTAAAACAACATTTGCCTGGTTTTTCTGATACTGAAAATGTTATTCATAAAGGGTTTTCGGAAAAAATAAAAAACCAAGGATATTTAAATGTTGATTTGGATGTTCAGGGTTTACTGGCAATCCCTTTTTCTGCTTTATTGTATTTGAATCTAATAGATAAAAAATGCAAAGATAATCCGGTAAGTAAATTTGAAAAATATATTGACAGGTTAGCTGTTGAATTAGACTTTTTAAGTGCCAAAGAAATAGAAATTGCAAAATATTGTTTCGCAGAACCATCGTCTGATTCTTTGGAAACAATAAAAATAAAAAGGATTTTACGTAGAAACTTTCTTAAAACGTCAGAAGATAAAGCTATCAAAACATTTGATGAAGCTCTTCGAGTTGCATTTAACGGGGCTTGTGATTTGAATCTTATTAATAGTGCTAATATTTTACAAGGAAAAGAAATCAATGGTGTAGAGCAAGATGTTTGGATTGCTACTACAGACAAAAAATTATATAAGTTTTCAAAAATATTGTCTTATATTAATTTTGATGGTGAGGCAGGTAAGATAGCCGCTGCAGTTTTTTTGCCAGAGCATGATAAAAATGATTATTGGGAGCAGGTACATAAAATACACAAGTCATTAGTTGGAAATAGGTTTAAAGATAAAAAAGAAATTTCTAGAGAAATTCTTATAGAAAAAGCTAAGGCTGCGATCAATCAAACTGCTGAATTTTATCAAGTTGTGCCTTTATTCGGTTAACACCTGATTGCTTTGGTTCTACTACTTACTTTACAAATCTCGGCTCTAAGTGATTAACGAATCGAGAGTATAAATAATTATGTTTCTCCAATCCTTCGATCACCATCTCCTCAATCTATCAGTTAAAACCGAGCTATCGGCCTTTTCCCGTTTCTGGCTTGAATTCTTCTATTTCGGTATTAAAGAGGCTAGAGCTTGTCTTTTTACCGGTTTATTTTTTGTTGCGGTGTTTGTGGTTCCTCGGGCAGGGTTGTTTGGTATTCCACGCTATGACGCGCTATTAGTCATAGCATTGGCGATTCAAGTTTGGTTAGTCGCTACCAAGCTTGAAACGCTTGATGAACTTAAAGCCATTACGCTGTTTCATCTGGTTGGTTTTGCGCTTGAAGTATTTAAGACATCAAGCGGTATTAAGTCGTGGTCATATCCTGATTTTGCTTATAGCAAATTGTTTGGAGTCCCTTTGTTTTCGGGGTTTATGTATGCTGCTGTGGGTAGTTATATTATTCAAGCTTGGCGCTTGTTTGATTTGCGGATTAGGCACCATCCGCCTTATTGGATGGCGGGTTTGATTGCTGTTTTGATTTACGCCAATTTTTTTACTCACCATTATATTGGTGATTATCGTTGGTATCTTGCGGCTTGTGCATTGGGGTTATATGCACGTTCATCAGTGATATTCAGGCCAATTGATAGAGATCGCCGTATGCCTTTATTGTTAGCCTTTGTATTAATCGGTTTTTTTATTTGGCTTGCTGAGAATGTCACTACTTTTTTTGGGATTTGGAAATATCCCAATCAGCTAGGTGCTTGGTCTGCTGTGCATGTCGGAAAATGGAGTTCATGGTCGTTATTGGTGGTAATGACGTTTACTATTGTCGTTAATCTAAAACATATTAAGCAGCGTATTCATATTGCCAGTTAAGATGCGTTACTTACAATTGATTTTAATGTTGGTATTTATGCCGATTGCTTTATTAGGCATGACTATGTCGGGTAATGAATATCAGGAAATG
>CAIZCB010000274.1 GCA_903931355.1 uncultured Pseudomonadota bacterium | reverse complement strand
GTTGGCGTTTATCGCTGGCGTGTTGCTGCAGAATTTCAATCTGATCAGGGTTGTGAATCACGCTATCGAGCTGATTTTGCAAAATTAATTCCAGCTCGTTATGACATACGAAACCTTGTAACACCGTAATCGGCTGATTAAATCCTGCTTGTCTCAGGCGAACCCCTTCATCAACCCGCGCTACCGCAAAACCGTCAGCTTCAGTCAGTGCTTCAGCGATGCGGCTAATGCCGTGACCGTAAGCATTAGCTTTAATCACCGCCATGATTTTGTTATCAGGCGCGTAGCGTTTGACTTGCTGTAAGTTATGTCTGGCTGCTTGTAAATCCAGATGCACATACGCGGCTGGCGTCATTCGTAATCCTCACTGCCCGTGTATTGGCCGGCAAAGTTTTCGAAACGGGTGTATTGACCTAGGAAGGTTAAGCGCACTGTACCGAGCGGGCCGTTCCGTTGCTTACCGATAATCACTTCGGCGATGCCTTTGTCTGGGCTATCTTCGTTATAAACTTCGTCGCGGTAGACGAAAATAATTAAGTCGGCGTCCTGCTCAATCGCGCCCGATTCGCGAAGGTCGGACATTACAGGGCGTTTATTGGGGCGTTGTTCCAAGTTACGGTTAAGCTGCGATAGCGCAATCACCGGTACATTGAGTTCTTTGGCTAAGGCTTTTAAACCACGGGAAATATCGGAAATTTGCTGCACACGGTTGTCGCCGCTGGATGGTGATTGCATTAACTGCAAATAATCCAGCACGATTAAACCTAGCTGCCCGTGCTCACGGGTCAAACGTCGCGCTCTGGAGCGCACTTCAGTTGGCGTCAGGGCAGGGGTGTCGTCGATAAATAATTTGGTTTCGGCTAATAAATTAATCGCCGAGGTTAAGCGCGGCCAATCGTCGTCATCTAATTTACCGGTACGAACTTTGTGTTGATCGATGCGGCCTAGCGACGACATCATCCGCATCGCCAACGCTTCCCCAGGCATCTCCATACTGAACACAGCAACCGGCATTCCGCTTTTTAAGGCGACGTTTTCGGCCATGTTCATCGCGATAGTGGTGTTATGAACCACGGTCATGTCTTCTAGTAAAAATAGGCGGTTACCATCGCAGACAAAGCCGTAATAGTCGTCCACTTTGTCATATTCCAGTTGAATACCTGTTTGCTGCCAACTGCTATGAGATGTCCATTCAGCGGCTTGTTTACGAGCTATTTTTACCGGTATTTGGTTAATGTCACCGCTGAATCTAAGGCGGTAAACCGTGGTGCTGTAATTGATTTTTTTGATGCTGGCAGTTTTTTCTATCAGTGAAGTTCTGAAGCCCAAGCTATCGCACAAAAATTTAATTTGTTGTGCTAAAGCAAGATTTTTTTGGGTTATTTCATACATTTTGTACTTGGCTGCATAATGCCCATCGCTATCAATCAAGCCTGCTAATAATTGCAAGCGATTGAGTCGCGAGTTATGCAAAAACAGCGCTGGAATGTGCTTGTTGTTTAGCAAATTCAGTGAGCGAAGCAGTTTTTGTAGCGAAAATGTATTTTGATGGTTGCCGCGTTGTTGTGAGCTGATGCTATATGACGGGCATTTGTCATTGCCTTCGGCATCTTTTGCGGGTTTTTCTGTTAGTTGTAAGTTGAGTTGCTTCGCGTAGTCACCGAGATAATCAATGACTTCTCGGTCTGTTGTAGCAATATCGACAGCCGCACTAACGCCATCGCCTAGCCATAAACCTAAAAAGTACGGATCAATTGGTAAGGTTTGTTCGGCAAATTCAACAGCGACTTTATAGCCTTTGTAATTAGAGCGAAATTTGCTTGAAGCGGCTAAATAATCGGTTAACGGCAAATTAAGTACATCGCCATTACGATGCTTACCTTCATTACGGCTACGTTTTAGCGACAAAATGTGTGATGCATTGACGCGATAATCAATGGCCTTATTTTGGCGTACCCAATACATGGCTTCCTGGCCTC
>CAIZCB010000273.1 GCA_903931355.1 uncultured Pseudomonadota bacterium | reverse complement strand
TCCACAGCTTTTGTGGATAACTAAAATTCTTTTTTAGTAGTAAGCACATAGCGCACTTTTATCAAAAATATCTCAACTTCTATGGCTATTTCAGACACATCGCCAACTGTGATTTTAGAGCTGGCCTTAGCAGTGCCAATTGATCGTGTGTTTGATTACCTTGCACCAACTGGTTATTCAGCAGCAGATTTTTTACCGGGAATGCGAATGTTGGTGCCGTTTGCTAATCGTCAAAAGGTGGCGGTGTTGTTGGCGGTTAAAGCCAGTTCTGATTTTGATCTGGCTAAGTTGAAATCGGTGACAGAAATTCTTGATCCAGAACCGCTGTTATCTGCCCAAGATATGCAGTTATTAATTTGGGCCAGTCGTTATTACCATTATCCACTGGGCGAGGTGTTAGCCACCGCGTTTCCAGTTTCGTTAAGACAAGGCAAGCCGGCACAGTTAGACCAAGAACGCTTTTATGCTTTGACTGAAAGGGGCCAACAAACGCCGTTGGAAAATTTGAAACGGGCGTTTAAACAACAAGCTTTGTTAGCTTTGTTTCAAAGTCAAAATCGCAGTTTTGGTGCCTCGGAATTGATTGCAGATAAAGCGGCACTGAAAGCCTTGTTGGATAAAGGCTTGCTAACAGAGCAGCAAAATACGATTCTCGAACCGACTAGCTTGGTGATTAATCAGCCCTTATTAGCCAACGCTGAGCAACAAGCCGCGATTGATGCAATCATTGCCAGCCTTGGCAGTTTTAATGTCGCTTTACTAGAAGGCGTAACCGGTAGCGGCAAAACCGAGGTTTACATGCAAGCCATCGCTGCCGCATTGCAACAAGGTTTGCAGGTGTTGGTTTTATTGCCTGAAATTACTTTAACCCCGCAGCTGGAAAATCGTTTTCGACATCGTTTTGCGGTGCCTATCGTCACTTTTCATTCCAAACTCACCGACAATCAGCGCTTAAATGCTTGGCTACAAATGCAGCAAGGCAGGGCGTCGATTATGCTCGGTACTCGTTCGGCATTGTTTACGCCATTGGCTAGACCGGGTTTGATGATTTTGGACGAGGAGCATGACAACTCGTTTAAACAGCAAGAAGGTTTCCGCTTTTCGGCGCGTGATGTGGCGATTGCAAGGGCGAAAAACTTGGGAATTCCGGTGGTTTTAGGCTCGGCAACGCCGTCGTTGGAAAGCTTGTTAAATGTCGAGCGCCAACGCTACCAATTGTTACATTTACCAACTCGTGCCGGTAATGCCGTCGAGCCAGTGTTTCAATTGCTGGATATTCGCAACAAGCGGATGCAAGCCGGATTGTCTGAGCAATTAATTAGCGCGATTCGTAATACCTTGGATAAAGGTCAGCAGGTTTTGCTGTTTTTAAATCGGCGTGGTTTTGCGCCAGTGCAGATTTGTCATGGTTGTGGCTGGGTGTCGCGTTGCCAGCGTTGCGATGCTAATTTAGTGATTCACGCCGCCGATGCTTTATTGCGGTGTCATCATTGCGGTAGTGAGCAGGCTTTGTTGAAGCAGTGTCCAGCTTGTAAAACTGGCGAATTACAAGCCTTGGGCATGGGCACTGAACGAATTGAACAAGTGTTAACTAGCCTGTTTGCCGATAAAACCGTGATTCGTTTAGACAGGGACAGCACCCAGCGCAAAGGCTCGTTGGAAAATTTTCTCCAGCAAATTAACAACGGTGAAGCCGACATTATTTTAGGTACCCAAATGTTAGCCAAAGGCCATCATTTTCCATCGGTGACTTTGGTGGCGATTTTGGATATTGATAGCGGCTTGTTCAGCATTGATTACCGCAGTGGCGAGAAATTGGCGCAAATGATCGTGCAAGTCGCCGGACGGGCTGGACGCGCGGATAAGCAGGGCAGGGTGATACTGCAAACTCGCCAACCACAACATCCCTTACTACAAACTTTGATTAACAGCGGCTATCGTGCTTTTGCCAATGCCGCTTTGCAAGAGCGGCAACAAGCGCAATTACCGCCATTTAGCCATCAAGCTTTATTCAGAGTCCATGCCGCTAATCGTGAAGACCCGCAACAGTTTTTGCAGGCTTTGGTCGAACAGATTGCCGAAATTAACGATGGCAAAATCAGTGTATTAGGGCCAGTGACTGCGCCAATGGCGAAACGGGCAGGGCAGTTTCGTTTTCAATTATTACTGCAAAGCCAGCAGCGTCAGGCTTTACATCAGTTATTGGATGATTTATTGCCAAAGCTGGCTAAGCTAAAACACAGCAAAAAAGTGAAATGGTCGTTGGATGTGGATCCGCAGGATTTGTATTGAATAACTGATGTTACGCCGCAGCTGTGCCTTTAAATGCCAAATGATTCGATTGTCGCTGTAAAAAGTATGCTTTGAAATGGCTGATAACTTTTCTTTTGTCATTCCGTAGGAATCCCTTGGTCTTTCAGTTATTCAACACCTTTAAAGTTAAGCGATCCCTACAGGATGACAAAACCGAAAGTTAAGGTATTACATAATTTTGGCTTAAATAGTAGCCATAAATTGAATTAAATGCTTAAAATGGATCTTATTGTATCCATAATGGCTGTTGTCTATGTTGTCTTTATTATCAGTTACCGATGTGCAGTCAGCATTGCGTGAGCACATTAAGCTGCAACGCAAAAACTTAAAATTATCCCGTGAGGCTTTGGCCGAGCGCAGTACCGTTCCTGCCTCAACGATTAAAAAATTTGAAACCACAGGCCAAATCTCGCTACGTCAATTTTTGTTGTTATGGCAAAGCGTTGATGAGCTTTCTAGCTTGCATCAACTCACACAAACCAAGCAGAAATCTCAAACCAAAATGCCGACCAGCATTGACGAGGTGTTGAATGCAGATTAAGCCGGTGAAACAGTTAAAAGTTTGGCGTACGCTAAGTGACGGCAATCGTTGTTTGGTCGGGACATTGGCGCAAAATCGACAGGGTGTATTTTTTCAGTATCACGCAGATTATTTAGCCAGCTTTACCAATTTATCGCCGTTTAATTTACGTTTTGATTCAACGCTTCAACTAGGACCGCGTGATCCGCATCATGGCTTACAAGGCGTGTTTGCCGATTCCCTACCCGATGGTTGGGGTTTGTTGTTAATGGACAGAGTTTTTCGGCAAGCGGGGATTTTGCCGACGCAAATTACCGCTATGGATAGATTGGCTTTTGTGGGAGCCAGTGCTTTAGGTGCCTTAAGTTATGAGCCCACTTCTGATCTTAAAGTCGTTGATGACGCGATTATCAGTGTTGCCGAAATAGGACTCGAAGCGCAGGCGGTTTTCGATGGGCAAACTACTGAAGTTTTGGCGGCCTTGGTGAACGCTGGTAGTTCTGCAGGCGCGCGACCGAAAGCACAATTGTATTTCCATCAAGATAACGAGGCGGTATGTAGCACGCGAGCGGTGGCTGATAGTTCGGCCTATTTGGTGAAATTTACTTCCAGCCAAATTGCTTTAGGTCATGAGGAAGGCTTATGCGAGGCAGTGTATTTGACGCTTGCTCAGCAGGCCGGCATTGAGGTGCCTAAATGGCG